>NZ_KV808448.1:716-1062 GCF_001812305.1 Staphylococcus sp. HMSC056G08 | reverse complement strand
CAGAGGGTCAGAGGTTCGAATCCTCTATGGCTCACCATTTAAACGCGGGTGTGGCGGAATTGGCAGACGCACTAGACTTAGGATCTAGCGCCTTACGGCGTGGGGGTTCGACTCCCTTCACCCGCATATGCAGAAGTAGTTCAGCGGTAGAATACAACCTTGCCAAGGTTGGGGTCGCGGGTTCGAATCCCGTCTTCTGCTCCATTTTTTGCCGGGGTGGCGGAACTGGCAGACGCACAGGACTTAAAATCCTGCGATAAGTGATTATCGTACCGGTTCGATTCCGGTCCTCGGCACCATAATATATATAAAATGCGCCCGTAGCTCAACTGGATAGAGCGTTTGA
>NZ_KV808448.1:0-616 GCF_001812305.1 Staphylococcus sp. HMSC056G08 | reverse complement strand
TTGGTAGAGCACTTGGTTTGGGACCAAGGGGTCGTAGGTTCGAATCCTGTCTTCCCGATAACCTTAGAAAAAGGATTATTAAATTAATATGGGGGCTTAGCTCAGCTGGGAGAGCGCCTGCTTTGCACGCAGGAGGTCAGCGGTTCGATCCCGCTAGTCTCCACCATATTTAATTACAACATAAACCTATACAATGGCGGTGTAGCTCAGCTGGCTAGAGCGTACGGTTCATACCCGTGAGGTCGGGGGTTCGATCCCCTCCACCGCCACTAATTATTAGTTGTAAAATTATTTAGGACCTTTAGCTCAGTTGGTTAGAGCTAACGGCTCATAACCGTTCGGTCGCAGGTTCGAGTCCTGCAAGGTCCATATAATTTTTTGGAGGAATACCCAAGTCCGGCTGAAGGGATCGGTCTTGAAAACCGACAGGGGCTTAACGGCTCGCGGGGGTTCGAATCCCTCTTCCTCCGCCATTTATACAATACTATTATCGCGGGATGGAGCAGTTCGGTAGCTCGTCGGGCTCATAACCCGAAGGTCGGTGGTTCAAATCCGCCTCCCGCAATTTTATTATGTAGGTCCCGTAGTGTAGCGGTTAACACGCCTGCCTGTCACG
>NZ_KV808447.1:0-65025 GCF_001812305.1 Staphylococcus sp. HMSC056G08 | reverse complement strand
ATTATCACCAGTCCTAAATAGTATAGAGCCATAAAAAGGCTCAACCACAGTTTTGTGATTGAGCCTTATTCATATATACACTGATTATTTATTATTTTTTACTGCAAATTGTATCAGCTGAAGATAATGCAGCTAATTTCAATAAGTCAGTTGCGTGTTTAGCGCCTTCTTTACCATGACCTGCTTCGTAGTGTTTGTAAGCTGCAACACCTAAAACACCTACTGCTAATAATGAAGCAACATTTGTCATTTTTTTGTTGCCGAAGCTTAGTAAATAGATTAAACCACTTGCTGCTTCTAAAGTACCTGCAACTGTTACCCATTTAGAATCAAGGCCGAACACATTTGCGAAAGTATCTTTCATACCTGCGTCACCTTTTAATTTTGGCTCTGAAGCCTGTAATAATTCCTTAGCGATTTTAATATTGTTTAAATAACGTAATAACATAATACAATCTCCTTTATTTATTATTAAAATATTCCTCTACAATAGGTTTTACCCTTTCTCCGTATAATTTAATTGCATGCATTACACGGTCATGTGGCATAGACCCTACTGGCAGGTGAATCATGAAACGATTCAAGTTCAATTCTTCGATTACTTTAATCATTTTCTTTGCGACTGTTTCCGGACTTCCTACAAACATTGCACCTTCATCGCTGATTTCACGTTGGAAATGCGCTTGATCGTATGGCGGCCAATTACGTTCTCTGGCGATGATATCATGTGCGACTTTAGTCGGCGCGTAAAACTCACGTTGTGCCGCTTCATCAGTCTCTGCGATATAACCCCAAGAATGTACTGCAACCGGCATATCTTCTGCGCGATAACCTCTGTTTTCAGCAACTGCACGATACACTGCAATATTACGTTTGAAACGTCTAGGATTACCACCGATAATCGCGTAGGTAATCGGTAAACCGAACTCTGCAGCTCTCATAGAAGACTCTGGTGTGCCTCCTGTTGCGAGCCAAATTGGAATTTCCTTTTGCACTGCTCTAGGATATACACCTAAGTTGTTAATTGCTGGACGTAAACCGCCTTCCCATTTAACAATCTCATGTTGATTGATACGTTTCAATAATTCCAACTTCTCAATAAACAATTGATCGTAATCATCAAGGTTGTAACCGAATAATGGGAAAGATTCGATAAACGAACCGCGCCCTACCATAATTTCAGCACGTCCGTTAGATACTGCATCCAATGTCGCAAAACGTTCATAGACACGTACTGGATCATCTGATGATAAAACCGTTACTGCCGATGAAAGTTTAATACGTTTCGTTGTTGTCGCTGCTGCCGCAAGTACAGTCACAGGATCTGAAACTGCATAATCTGAACGATGATGTTCACCTAATCCATATACATCCAGCCCTACTTCATCAGCAAGTTGAATTTCTTCTACGATGTTTCTAATACGTTCTGCTGCTGTTAATTTTTCTTGAATGCCATTTTCTGTATAAATATCAGTGTTGTCTGCAAAGGATGTCATTCCAATTTCGAGTTTCACTTTTTTCACCTCTTTAGGTATAATTTTTATACTTAAATAATACATCTGTTCTTTCCTTAAGTCAATACTTTCAACTCGAGCAGAACAAAGAGATAAAAACTTCCATTTAATGAAGAAAAGCCTAACTTTACATAAAGTTAATAGTTAACATCCACCTATTGTATTTAATTAGATGACTATCTATTCGACAGAATTTTAAAAATAAATCTCCGTCATATTAACTACAAAGCAACATTTATTCATTAGAAATTATGTTTCAAAGTTTTCTGTTATATTACAAGACTGTAATATGAAAAGCCTTTACAAATAATTAAAAATGTTAAAAATGCGATAACATCAACATTCTAAGACTATAGTCCTACTTTCATGCTTATTACATCCAAATACATAATTATTAGAACTAAATTACAAAACGATAACAAACCACACAAGTGCAATTTTTTTTGGTAGAGTTAGTCTTGTCGTTAAGAGAACGAAACAAACAAAACAAATTATGAAATTTAGTAAATGTTAATCCAGTCACGAGACTTAAAAAATAATTTAGCTTATTATCTTTAGGAGGATATTTTATCATGAATAAAATCGCTACTACTACAATCGCTACAGCAGGTTTAGGAATCGCTGCTTTAACTTTATCTAATCACGATGCAGACGCTGCACAAAATAACGGATACAACTCAAACGATCCTTATTCTTACAGCTACTCATATACAATTGATCAAGATGGTAACTACCACTACACTTGGGAAGGTAACTGGAACCAATCTAATCAATTCAATAACTACTATGGTACTTACGCTCAATACAATAACAACAACACAGCTAACAATAACTATACAAACTATACTAGCTACAATACACAAGCAACTGCTCCACGTACTGGCGGTTTAGGTGCTTCATACTCAACATCAGACAACAACGTTAAAGTAACAACTACTTCAGCACCAAAAACAAGCACTAACACATTCGCTAACCGTTCATCATCAGGTGCTAACTTATACACTGTAGGTCAATGTACTTACTACGTATTCGACAAAGTTGGCGGTAAAATCGGTTCAACTTGGGGCAACGCTAACAACTGGGCTAACGCAGCAGCAGCTTCAGGTTACACTGTAAACAACAACCCATCAGCTGGCGCAATCTTACAAACTAGCCAAGGTGCTTTCGGTCACGTTGCATACGTTGAAAGTGTAAACAGCGACGGTTCAGTAAACGTTTCAGAAATGAACTACGGTCAAGGTCCTGGCGTTGTAACTACACGTACAATCTCAGCTAGCCAAGCAGGCGGATACAACTACATCCACTAATTAATAAATTTACGATATAAACCAACTGATCAGCTACAATCAGTTGGTTTTTTTATACCCTTTTTTTATTTCTATTGCTTATCCTGCCACTAACTTATACGCATAACAAAGAAGCCGGCGACTTAGGAATTTACACCTAAGCCTGCCGGCTTTTCTATCTATTTACTACGTTATAACCAATATGCGATCATAATCCAGAATGCGAAAGCTAACACATATAATAATGGGAAGCTTTCTGATACGGGTCGTTTAAGTTGTCTATAAAGAACATAGCCTCCTAAACCTATGGCCATACCGGCTGTTAGGACAATACGTACCACAAACATTTCTACTGTGGCATTAATCCCAAGCTGAGGACTCGTAGTCATAACCTCAATAAGAGATAAGATTAATATCATTACTGTATAAACAACAGTATCTTTTGTTTTGTTAGTTTGGGATAATGCCCAAAATATTAATAGCCCGAAGATAGACGTCATTAACATTTCATGTGCTAAAAATTCCGACATAGAAGAATCAACTCTATATTGCAAAATCGCTACAAAATACAATATAAAGCTGATTACTAAATAGATAATAGAAGGATATTTTACAGTTAAATTATCTAAATTGAAGTATCGATGAATTCCTAGACACAATAGTAATATCGCTACAAGTATTACTACATATAGCATGGAATCACCTCATTCATATATATTTAATAACCGTTTTAGTACACAACTAAACCTAATAAATATTAATTTTTTAATGATAATGATTGGAATTGCAATTAATCCTTCTTAGATAACTATAATTGTTCCACCATTAGTATGTTATACCCTGGATTCACGCGTTTAATGTGTAAAATCCGAAAAATTGTAAAAAGTCAAAGAAAAACTGCCTCACTTTAAAAAGCGAGACAGTTCATCTTTAACCGTGCTGCGTATAATGTGTTGTGTCTGGTGATTTCACCTTTTTCACTGACCAGCCAGTAAAGGCGTAGAATATAGCGAAAATCACACATAAATAACAAGGTACCGTCCAAATAAAGTAAGAATAGACGTTTACACCTAATTGTTGCGTATAATAAATTCCTGATGTGCCCCAAGGGATCAATGGAATAATCATCGTACCTGAGTCTTCAAGTGTACGTGATAAGTTTGTACGAGACAGCTTCATCTCATCATACATATCATATAACAACATACCTACTACGATAATCACAACAGATGCTACTCCTGCTGCTAATACCATAATCAAACCAGATATTACTGTAACTAAAATTAATATGCCTGGCGAAGTGACTTTATCTTTAATTGTGTTCAACATCACTGTTAAACAACCTGATTTTTCGACAATACCCGCAAACGCATAGCCGCAGAAGATTGTCACAATGACTTGTGTCATACTCATCATGCCGCCTTGCTCAAGCAAAGTCGTCGCTTTATCATTTAAATTGACTTGATGGACAATCATATCTGGTTTAAAACCGTCAAAGGCCGCTTTAAAACCATCAGTAAAATTAAAGCCATGATTCAGTGCGCCGACAAAGATCGCTGCCACACATGAAACTAACATAGCCGGTACGGTTGAGAAGCGGAATAATAAACATGCGATGATAACAATCGCTGGAATCCATACACTGAAATTAATATGATATACATTTTCGAGTTGACGTAATAATGCATTGATTTGGCTTTTATCCGCACTCGATTTATGATTTAATCCCGCAAAGAACCAAACTATCATACCGATAATCGACGCAGGAATCGTCGTCCATAACATCGCTTTAATATGGGCAAAAATGTTCACGTTCGTGACCATTGCCGCTAAGTTTGTTGTATCAGAGAGTGGTGATAACTTATCACCGAAAACTGCACCTGCAATAATTGCACCTGCAGCCATACCCGCATCAATATGTAATTGATGTGCAATCGCAATTAACGCGATTCCTGCTGTTGATGCAGAACCCCAAGCGGTTCCAGTGGCCATAGACGTTATCGCTGAAATTAAAAACGCAGAGACCAAGAAATAACTTGGATTCAACAATTTTAATCCATAATAAATCAGAGCAGGTACGGTTCCAGAATACATCCATGTCCCAACTACAATCCCTACGCATAAAATAATATAAATCGTAGGCATCGCTGTACTCAGCCGCTGTGTAATCCCCTCTTCTAAATCTTTCCAACGTAAGCCTATACGCCAGGCAATTACTGACGCATAAGCCGCTGAAAGAATTAATAATGGTTGTACTGGAATTCCAAATACCACAAATCCAACAATAACTAATAACATCATTACAACGATGGTTGAAATGGATTCAAGTAATGTCGGCATTCTCTTCATAATATGTCCCCCTTTATTTAATTGTTAATCTAATCCAACTTTATCTCTGCCTAACTCGTCGATTGTCAGACCCTCTTCAAAGAAATCACGTTCTAAAATTGTAGAAGCTATGACGATAATCGCATCAATATTCGGCGTTTCTACCCCAATTTCACGCCCTAAGCTAGACCATAAGACTAAACCGAATGCAATATCTTCAGTTAAATAACGATTCTTCACGTGATTTGGCCCTGGAATTTGTGAGAAAACAGGACTTTCGTTAAACAGACGATTTAACGGTTCATCTTCACGATCTCTTTCTAAATAACCACGTTGAATACGTGCTTCTTTTGCTGTTTGCAGTTCGAATCCTAAACGACGGCCAAGTGACAGACGCTCAAGCTCTACCGCATGCAGTAAACGAACCGTATGTTTAGTAATCCCTTCTTTATATAATGAGAAGTCTCCAGAGTAATCAATACGTCCAACGTTTAATAAAGTAGGTCCTGGGTGCACTTCTGGGTTACCATTTTCTAAGTTTGTTTTCCATAAGTTTTCTTCTTTAATAATTTGAGGATAAATCTTTTCAACAATTTCAAAGTCTTCACTTAAATGTTCTTGAATATAAGAAGTGAAATAGACTTTACGTACATTTAAAGATAGATCAACAATACCCTCTTCAAAGTCAACACGCGTACCATACGTTAATGTGTTTGCTTCACAAAAACGTGGGCATACATCGATATATTCATCTTCTAATATGTTAAGGAATCGTGCTGAACCCATAGCAGCTGCCATGTTGAAGAATATAATTTGGTCATCCTTAACGAACGGCGCCATAATACGTGCATAATATTCAATAAATGTTGATGGAATAATCATTTGAATAATTTCTGCATCTTGTATAACCTCTTCGATGTCATCGCTGACTTGTGTAAATTTCACAAAGCTTTCTTCACCTTCATTATTGAAGTGGAAACCGCCTTGTTCAATCGCTTTATCGAACTTTTCGATAGAAGCGTTACGGCAATACAATTTGACATCGTGGCCCTTGCTTGTCATATCAACGGCTGCTGTGACAGCACCGTTACCTGAACCAATAATTGCTATTTTCATGCTTCATACCTTCTTTCTTTGTTTAGTCATGATTATGAGAGACCGTACAATAGCTTTATTGCTAGAAAGAAAGTGATGTACGGTCTCTCGAAGTGTGAAAATATTATTTATTCTATTTAACCGTCTTAAAGAAAAATAAAACAGAAAACTTGTGAGACTTGTGTATGCTAGAACACGCACAGTTACAGCTTTCTGCGACCATCAAATAGTGTATTATAGTTATCGTAACATGATTAGACAAATAATAAAATAAAAATTTGTTAGCTACTTATTAACAATAACGTCTATATATTTCATACCCTACTTCTCTTTATTTATTGTTTTTGTTAGGTGTCCAAAATGGTAAAAAATATTGAAGTTTTTCCGATTGTGTTTCATTTAAACTCAATTATTGCTATATTTAAAGTAATCTTAAATATCGGAGGAGCGCTATGACTAAGGAACATTCACCTGAACAAGTCACCGAGCACACTGAAGTCTATCAACAATTTCCAACAGAAGATGCACGTTTATTCGCGTGTTTAATTTATATACTCAGCTTTTTTACAACTATTATCGGACCCTTAATTATTTGGTTAACCAAAGGCAGTGAATCTTATTTTGTAAATAAGACCGCTAAAAACTATTTTAATTTCGTTATTTCTTATACGATATGGACGATTGTAGCATTAGTTTTATGCATCGTATTAATTGGTATGATAATATTACCGGTTCTCGGTATATTGAGCATTGTATTCTCAGTCATAGCGGCTGTCAAAGCATATAATGGCGAGGAATACCTAATCCCGCTATCTATCCGCTTCTTCAACTAATCACACACAACCACAGCGTTGTGTGTTTTTTTGATGCTTTTTTCATAAACACATTCATTGTTTCTCTGTGTGTAATTTGAGAAAATAGACAGTGCTGAATTAAGAAGAAGGAGGCGTGTGTATGCGCTGGTTTAAAGTCATTTTAGCTGGCTTAGTAGAAATTATTTGGGTCAATTGTATTAAAAATGCAGATTCAGTGCTCAGTTGGGGACTGACTTTAATTATGATTGCGATCAGTTTCGCATTAGTAATCAATGCTTGTAAATCATTGCCTGTGGGAACGGCTTATGCCATTTTCGTAGGTATCGGTACAGTGGGCACCATTATTTTAGATATGGTGGTCTATGGCGACCCCTTCAGCTTTACCAAACTCTTTTTCATTATCTTATTATTGATTGGTATTCTTGGACTGAAACTATCAACAGATGAAACAGAAAGCGAGGGCTCACACTGATGGCATGGTTATATTTATTTATCGCAGGCTGTTTCGAAATTCTTGGCGTGATTCATTTAAATGAATTGAATCGAACAGGCAAGAAATTTTATATTGTGTTATTAGGTATCGCCTTTATCTTCAGTTTCAGTATTTTATCACTCGCTATGAATTCCATCCCGATGGGAACGGCTTATGCGATTTGGACAGGTATTGGAACTGGCGGCGGTGCAATTATCAGTATGATATTTTATAATGAATCCAAAAATATCTGGCGTATTCTTTGTATCGGCTTAATTGTCGTTTCTTCTGTTGGGTTAAAACTCATTTCATAGTCATGCATACGCTTACGGTGTATTCATTGTTTCTCCTTCTTCCTTTTAATATAATTGATATATAAACTAAGAAAGGGAGTGTTTTGTATGGCTAAGGTCTATATTGCAGGCCCTATCCCACAAGTAGGACTTGATATTCTAGAAAAGAATAATATCGAAGTCGATATGTACGATGGTCCAGGAGTTGTGGATCAAGAAACATTAAAAAATGGCGTGAAAGATGCGGATGCATTAATCAGTATTTTATCTACAAACGTAGATAAAGACGTCATCGCAGCAGGCGAAAACTTAAAAGTGATCGCAAACTACGGTGCCGGCTTTAATAACGTAGATATTGAATATGCTGAATCTAAAGGCATCTATGTGACAAACACACCTGGCGTTTCAACACGCTCAACAGCAGAATTAACATTTGCGTTAGTTCTTGCAGTGGCACGTCGTATTGCTGAAGGTGATCAGTTATCACGTACGAAAGGATTCGATGGTTGGGCACCATTATTCTTCAGAGGACGTGAAGTATCAGGTAAAACTATCGGTATCTTCGGTTTAGGAAATATCGGTTATGCAGTTGCTAAACGTGCGAAAGCATTCGATATGGATATCCTTTATACAGGTCCACATCGTAAAGAAGATAAAGAAAAAGAATTAGGTGCGAAATACGTTGATTTTGACACATTATTAAAAGAATCAGACTTTATCACAATCAACGCTGCTTACAAACCAGAATTGCACCACTTGTTCGATACAGAACAATTCAAACAAATGAAACCGACAGCTTATTTAGTTAATGCTGCGCGTGGTCCGATTGTAAACGAACAAACACTTGCTGATGCATTGAAAGACAAAGTCATCGAAGGTGCAGCGTTAGACGTTTATGAATTCGAACCGAAAATCACTGAAGACTTGAAATCACTAGACAATGTCGTGATTACGCCGCATATCGGTAACGCTACATTTGAAGCACGTGACGGCATGGCTGAAATTGTCGCAAATAACACAGTAGATGTCTTAAAAGACAACAAAGCACCACAATATGTTGTAAATAACGTTAAATAAGATTTTTACACTTAAGTAAAATGAGGCCTGGGAAAATATCCCAGACCTCATTTTTTATTTCTTTATTTTATCGTTTTAAACGATGTTGGTTGTTTATACAGATTTCGTTTTGTATAAGAATTTCGCTTGATTTGAAATCAATTTAGACGGTGTGCGTTTCAACACAAAGTTGCGCAAGCCAATCATCAAGCCATTTTGATATTGTGCTTTTTTACCAATACTGCGAGAACGTTTAATCACTTTTGCAGTATGTTTCACACGTAACGCATCATAACGTGCTAAAGCTTCTCTGAAATCATAAGTATTTAAGCAATTTGCTAACACAATCGCATCTTCCATCGCTTGTCCTGCACCTTGTCCCATATTCGGTGTTGTCGCATGAGCTGCATCACCTAGTAATAATGTGCGACCATAGACGAAGGATTGAAGCGGTGTTAAATCGTAAATATTATGGTGTAAAATACCCGTTTCACTTTGTTGGTCTAGAATACGTCTGACCTCATTTGGATAGTTATTGTAATATGCTTGAATATAAGGTTTCGTGAATTCTTTAAATTTAGGATCGTTTTCTTTCGCATTAACCGCAATAAACCAATACGCTTGGTTATTCAACATCGGTACAATCCCTACACGACCTTTAGCACCCCAAAACTCTTTCGCTGTATGCGGGTCATTCAAAGTTACATCGTCGACCATTCCTCTGAAGCATGTATAGCCTTGGTAGTTAACAGTGGCTTTAGGGTTTACTTGTCCGCGAATAATTGAATGTACGCCATCTGCACCGATACATAAATCAAAGTAATGTGTATCACCTTGTGCAGTTGTTAAAGTAACTTTCGAACTGTTTTGTACGAGTTTCACGATTTTAGTTCCTGTATGGATTAATTCTTTTGGAACATAAGATGCGATAACATCTAATAAAGCTTGTCTTGGCAGTGTTAAATTAACTGTTCCTTTTTTCATCACTGCTTTATTTAATACATGTCCTTTGTCATCTAAAATTTCCATTTCTTTGATGACTTGTCCTGCATTTTTAATTCCTTTTGCCATATCATGATTGCCGAGTTTGTCTAATACATTACCACCGATGCCGATACCTGCACCGATTTCTTTGATTTCATCTTGTTGTTCAAATACATGTATTTCGTGATCTTGTTCATGTAATAAGGCAGCTGCGGTGAGTCCGCCAATGCCGCCGCCGACAATTGCTATTTTCATCTCAATAATCCACCTCTTTTTAACACTTCCTATTTATTCTATCATATTCCCTATTTCCTATGTATCTAGCTGGATAGCTTAAAAAAGAGGGCTGCTGCCCTCTTTGGTTATTTATAGAAGTTTTTACGAATATCATCTTTTTTAATACCATATTTTTGATAATACGTATCCATCATACCTGCAATATTTTGATCCCAACCGATGTCACTCGCATATTGATGCTGACCAGGATTGCTAGGATTCCAACGCATTTGATAAAGTGAAATTTGTCCTTTATCGAAGAAGTCTTCTCGTACAAAACGTGCACCGCCCATAATTGCACGTTCTGGTGACGTCCACTTCTGCTTTTTCGCATAACTATGGCCATGCTTCATTGCGTCTTCATCAAACGCACCGATGCCATAAAAATTATAATATGTTTTTCCTTTAAACTTAATGCCTTTCGATAACTCAGAACGACCATGTCCTGTTTCCACTAATGCATGACTGACGAGATAAATAACATTCACATCATATTTATCTTGTGCCTTTAAAAATGCGTCCCCTTTATTTTCAAGCACGCCTTTGCCTTTTAATAATTGATTCACTTCTTTTTCATCCATTGAGACAGGCTCTGAAATATCCATATAACTGATATTATGATTCTGTCTTTTAATTGCCATAGCTTGTTCAACATCTGCTTTAGATGCATTCACAAATTGACCATTGTCTTCTTTCGTATTCAATACACCTTTTAAAGTTTGAAGTTGAACAGCTTCATCAAATGTATAATTCTTATCATTGCTGAACCAATTCGTTTCATTAATGATAAATAGAATAATAAAAGTTAAAAGAATTAAGCCGACAAACAGCCTGAAAATACGCGTTTTTACTTTACGATTCATTATGCGAACTCCTCATGTATTTTTTTCTATTTCAACATAAAGTATGCTGCAATGATCACAATCATCACAATTGTAAAAGAGAGATTGATAATTATCTTCATTCCTGTTCTGTCACGGAATAAAACATTAAACATCATTAAACTGATAATTAAACCGATCGCAAACATGGTAATCGCAAGCACGGCTTTCATCATAATCAAAAAAATAAAACCAAGCACGACAAATAAATTTGAAATCAGTGCTAAAGCTTTTAATATGTTCGGGTTAATCGTCAACACCTTCTTTCTATCATCTACATCTAAATTCTATTAAAGTTTATCATATTTCTGACAGCGTCGGCAGATAGATTCTGTATGTAAAAAAAGAGCCGTTCTAAAAAGAACAGCTCTTATAGAATGACGCTTAATCTTCGCGTGACATTCCTTTTAATAAGTTTACGAAATACGTAATACTTCTGTTTGCTTCATCGTCTTTCAATAAGCCGACTAAGCTAGAAATTGTTGTACGTTGATTTGGACTTGCAGCATTCGCATTTTTAAGTCCTTTGTTCAACTTAAGCAACATTTCTTCTGTACCTGCAACATCCACTTTACCAAGCATGAATACAAGTGGTGCTAAGTTGTTTAATAAGCCAGTATATTGCTCTTTATTCAACTCTTTTGTGATCTTGTTTGTAATGAAGCCACGTTTTTCAACTGCGCCGATACCAGCATCTAAGATTTTCGCATCATCTAAGACACGCATTAAACGGATTGCTTTGATGATAACATCTTTGTTTTCTGAAATAGCATCAGTTACTTCTGCAAGATCTTTCGCTTTTTGCTCTTCATGTGAAATTTCCATACGTTTGATTTTTCTAATGTTTTCAGCCATCGTGTCTCACCTGATTTCCTGGGAACACGTAGTCTGGACGTGCCCATTTTTTCTGAACTTGAACACTGTATTGCGGGTTACGTTCTGTATTCACACGGAAGTTAGAAGGGTTAAGTGGTGACTTACCTCTACGTGTAATGACTTCCATACGTGCTGATGTACGTTTGTAAGATGGTGTATCTGTGTCTTTGTCAACATCACTGTTTGTCAGCATATTGACTGCACCTGCAGTACCATCTTCGTCAGCGTTATTATTCATCGGAATATAGATTTCTTTACCTTTAACACGGTCAGTAATGTGAACAACTAATTCAACTTGACCTGTTGAAGAAACTAATCTAACATCTGCACCTTCATGAATACCGCGGTCTTCCGCAAGTTCTGGTGAGATTTCAACGTAAACATTCGGCACTTTGTATTTGATGCCAGGCACTTGGTAAGTCATATTACCTTCATGGAAGTGTTCTAGGATACGACCATTGTTAACATGGATATCATATTCTTCATCTTCTTTGAAGAAGTTGTCGAATGTTAATGGATATAATTTGGCACGTTTATTAGGGAAGTTGAACCCGTCTAAGTATAAAGTAGGTTCATCTGTTCCATCTTCATGTACAGGCCATTGTAATGAATTGTAACCTTCTAAACGGTCATATCTTACACCAGCGAATAATGGTGTTAAGCTTGCCATTTCATCCATGATTTCACTTGGATGTGAGTAGTTCCAGTTTAATCCAACTTTGTTTGCGATCAATTGAATGATTTCCCAGTCAGGTTTTGAGTCGCCTAATGGTTTCATTGCTTGATATAAACGTTGGATACGACGTTCTGTATTTGCGAAAGTACCTTCTTTTTCAAGTGAAGGACTAGCTGGTAAAACAACGTTTGCGAAACGTGCTGTTTGTGTCAAGAATGCATCTTGAACGACTAAGAAGTCGACTTTTTCAAGCGCTGCTTGTACAAAGTTGATGTTCGCATCTACGATACCAGTGTCTTCACCATAGATGTACATTGCGTCGATTTCATCGTTATGGATACCTTCCATCATTTGATGGTTATCACGTCCAGCAATAGCTGGTAGTTCCATACCCCATGCTTTTTCGAATTTCGCACGTACTTCATCGTCAGTTACATCTTGGTAACCAGGGAATTTATCCGGCATACTACCGCCATCACTACAACCTTGTACGTTGTTGTGACCACGTAATGGATAAGCACCTGTACCTTCTCTTCTATAGTTACCTGTTACTAATAACAAGTTAGAGATTGCAGTACTTGTATCACTACCGATGTCTTGTTGAGTAACACCCATCGCCCAAGCGATACATACGCCATTAGAATCAACCATTTCATGTGCGAAGTGAATCAAGTCATCTTTAGGAATACCTGTTGTTTCTTCCGCAAATTCTAATGTGAATGGTGCTAATGATTTGTAGTACACATCGAAGTGATCTACCCACTCATCGATAAATGCTTTATCGTGAAGGTCGTTATCGATAATGTATTTCGTAACTGCAGCTAACCATGCCAAGTCAGTACCTGGTTTTGGTTGATAGAATTTGTCTGCACGTTCAGCCATTTCATGACGACGAATGTCGAATACATGAAGTTTGTTACCGAATAATTTATGTCCACGTTTGATTTTAGAAGCAATAACTGGGTGAGCTTCAGCAGTGTTTGTACCTACTAATACCACCATGCCTGCTTTCATTAAATCATCCGCTGAACCTGAGTCACCACCGTGACCTACAGTTCTGAATAAACCTTTCGTTGCGGGTGCTTGACAATAACGTGAACAGTTATCGACGTTATTTGTACCCATTTGACGTGCTAATTTTTGCATCAAGTAAGATTCTTCAATTGTACCTTTAGATGATGCGATGAATGATAATGCATCTGAACCTTTAGCTTCTTTGATACGTAAGAAGTTTTCGCTAATTACGTTCAATGCTTCTTCCCACTCTACTTCAACGAATTCGTCACCTTTACGTACTAAAGGTTTCGTTAAACGTTCTTCAGAGTTGACGAAGTCCCAACCGAATTTACCTTTCACACAAGACGAAATACGGTTAGCTGGTGAATCATGTTGCGGTTGAACTTTAAGAATTTCACGGTCTTTCGTCCATACATCAAATGAGCATCCCACACCACAGTATGTACATACTGTTTTCGTTTTCTCAATACGTTCTTCGCGTAATGCAGATTCTGAATCTGAAATTGCGAATAATGGACCATAACCTGGTTCTGCTTTCTTAGTTAAGTCAATCATGTCTGCTAATGTACCTGGTTCAGTATCAGTCATGTAACCTGCTTCACCCACCATGTGGTTTTCCATCATTGCGTTACATGGACATACAGTCGCACATTGTCCGCAAGATACACATGATGATTCGTTGATTGATACGTCGTTATCCCAGATAACACGTGGTTGTTCACGTTCCCAGTCGATTGATAATGTTTCATTGACTTGAACGTCTTGACAAACTTCTACACAACGACCGCAAAGAATACATTGACTTGGGTCATAACGATAGAAAGGACCGAAGTCTTTCTCGTAACCTTTGTCTTTATATTCATATGATTGTTCCTGAACACCGAATTCATCCATTGTATTATGGATTTCACAATCACCGTTGTTGTAGTCACATACTGTACAATACAGAATGTGCTTTTCTAAAATACGATCTAAAGCTTCTTTTTGAGATGCTTTAACATCGCTGTTTGTCGTATTAACGACCATTGGTCGATCAATTGTTGTGCCGCATGCACGTGCAATCTTTCCGTCGATTTCTACTGCACATGTATCACAAGTTTCAATCGGCCCTAATGATTCGTTATAACAGATTGACGGCACAAATGTATCTCTAGATTTAATAAACTGGAGAAGATTCGTACCTGGTTCCACAAGATAGTCTTTCCCGTCTAATGTAAGGACAAGATGTTCTTGCATGTAATCACCCCTATATTCTGAGGTCTTGCAAATGTGTTTAAGCTGATGACATACCGACAGGTATACTGCATTCTGATTGATGAGGGTCAAAAGAACAGTATAAGAGTCGCATGAAATCCCCGATGTCACGCTTATGTCACAGATACGAATGTATGTATCAACATTAATATCTATTGAAATTAAGCAATCTTTAGATGAACAATGCAACGAAGTTTGCGGTTGCATCTCACTTCCTTTAGAAACATTCAGCCTCTAAAGATTCAACTCATTTCCTAAACCTCTATTTATTTTATATATTCCGTAAATATTGAAGACTAGTCTTTTTTTGCCCCACGCAATAAAAAATAGTCTTATTACTAATTCTATTACTTTTAAAGTTAAATGTTAAGTCCCATACTTATATATTCTCTCTAAAGTTGACATATTAAACTTTTTATTCATGAATCTCTTTTTTTGGTGCCGATTTAAAGGATTTAACATAATGTATTACTCTATTTCATAGACGAATTAGTTTAAACTTTCTTTTAAAAAATACCGACATATCACATGCCGGTATTTTGCTTACTTATCGTGTAATCTACCTAATACTTCTTGTTTAATAATATTGATAGCTTCATCAAATTTTTCTTCATTATGGTTTGCATCTGCATGTGCAATTAATGAATTGACTAAATCAGCATCATTATATTCGCTGACTTTCAATTTGAATTGATCAATTCCAACTTCTACAGTGTTGCCATTCGGTTGGAATTCATTGATGCCATAATAATTATCGGCACCTAAGCCGCCTTCATCAACCATTTCAGATACATCTTGTACTTCTTTTTCATCTACTTTATTTTGATCTTTATTATTATTTGTCATAAAAAATTCCCCCTCTGTTTATCATTACCCCAAAACATGTATTTTATTTATATACAATTTTAAATTTTAGGGTAAAATAATACCAAGACAAAGATTAACCCTGCCTCGGCATTTCATTTATAATTCTAAATTTTGTCTTAGCGCATTTGAAACGTTATTCAATGAACTTTCATCAGGTACAAAGTAATAAACGCCATCACTTTGAATACCTCCACCGCCTTGTAGTTCTAAACGGTTCATATTTTCATTTGCTTTTTGATATTTAGAACGGACTGTATTTAATTCACCTAGAGATAGGTCAGTTGTAACATTCTCTTTGATTTGATCCGTCACACCATTAAAGTTCGTTAGTGACTTCACACTTGTTAATTCATTCGCAATACCACGTAACACTAATTGTTGGCGCTCTTGACGACCGAAGTCACCGCCTGCACCTTCTTCTTTACGTGAACGGATAAACGCTAAAGCTTTGTCACCATCTAAATGTGTTTTTTCGCCTTTCACAAAGCTGTAACCACTATAACTAAATGTCGCATTACTGATAACATCTACACCACCGATTTCATCAACCATACCTTTGATGCCATCCATATCAACTGTCGCATAATGATCAATCGGTACATCCAGCAATTTCTCAAGTGATTTCACAGCCATATCCGGACCACCATACGCATAAGCATGATTGATTTTCTCTACTGAATCATGTCCGACAATTTCAGCTTGAGTATCACGTGGGATACTGACAATTTCAGTTGTCTTTTTATCTGGATTAATAGATAATACCATGATTGAGTCAGAACGTTGTCCGTCCCCTTCACTTTGACGTTTTTCATTACTATCCACACCAAATAAAGCAATTGTGAATGGATCGCCTTTATTTAAATCTACTTTTTCTTTTCGTAATTCTGATTTGTCTCTGTCTAGAGGGTTATGAATCTTTCCGCCAACCGCAAAAATCTTAATTGCTAAGTAGATTGCTGCAACAAGCGCAAGTATTACTAAAATTCCAAATGCCCATAATAATATTTTTGGTACAAGTCCCATTTTACGACCAGGTTTATCTGTTCTCTTCACCCAACCACTCCTCATCTTTCATTTCAATCCATTATATTATAGTTGATTTTAACTAACATGGTGCTTAAGTCTTAGTTATTTTATTAACTTGATAACCGCCTTTTTGATTTAATATTTCAAGGACCGCTTCATGACACCCTTTATTACTAATAATAAACGGTCCGCCAACCGCAAAATCAATTGGTTCATTATCAAGATTCGTCATTTTCAAATCAAGTTCTTTCGCAAATAAAAACTGTGCAGAAATATCCCACGGTTTCGCATTTGTATTAATGTGTGCTCCGAATTGACCTTTCATCACGCGTAAAGAATCTAATCCGCAAGCCCCGATTAATCGATAACTGAACGCTGCCGCTTTTAAATCTGCTTGTGTATGATCATTTAAAACATATGGATTATACGACAGAATCATTTCACTGATATCTAAAGAAGGTACCTTAGGCATACGTACTTCATTTTCAAATGCACCTTCATCTCTGATGGCTTTATAAAGTGTATGGTGCGGATAATCATAAATGTAAGCAAGCATCGGTTGACCTTCAGAGAAATAGCTTAAGATAATACAATAATCTGTTTTTTGTTTTACTAAATTCGCAGTACCGTCAATCGGATCCATTATCCAAACATCGCCATGTTTCGCATCTACTAAATCATTATTTTTTTCTTCAGCGAAAAGTTCATGACTTGGGTAATGTTCTTTTAAAAATGCGTCAAATTGATCTTGAATCATTTGATCTACATTGGTTACTAAATCAAACTGATTTGCTTTTGTTTCTGTATGCATATCCGCAATCAGTTTAGGAATAATATCATCCAACCCTTTCAACCAGTGTCTGATTGCTTGGTCTAATTGAAGCAGTTGATTACGATTCAAATTACACACCTCATCCTTTATTTTTCTTATGTATGTTTTCATTCTAGCATGGAACACAAATGAACTGTTAACGACTTTATAATCAATAAAAAAACCGACTAGCTTAACTAGTCGGCATAGAAAGGAAAGTAAGTAATAATATTGAAGATGTTAATTAACTAGTGATTCGCACGTTCTAATAAATCACACGACATGATTTATCATTACCCCTTTGTTCACTAAGTGCTATCTCCTAGTTACTAATGATAGTTTAGCACATAATTTTATAAAATGTAAGCGTTTACTTGAAATTTTTTCGACTTTTTTTAATTTTTTCTACAAGTACATTACCTAAAAACATCAAATTTTAAGAGATATGATATAATGATTGTAATATGTAATATATCGGAGGTGGCTTAATTGAATAAAATAGAACGTCAAAATAAACTTGTTCAGGCAATTGAAACCAACCATCAACTCACTGCAGCACAACTTGCGAAAACACTTAAAGTTTCAAAGCGTACGATATTAAGAGATATCCAAGATCTTGAAAAACAAGGTGTCCAAATTATCGCAAAACAAGGCATGCTCGGCGGATACCAGATTCAAAGCCATCCTGCACCGATTCAACTCGAATTAAACGAAGCACAAATGCTAGCTTTATTTATGACATTAAACGAGAGTCAATCTTATTCTCGTTTACCTTATAAAAAAGAAATTGCACAAATTATCAAGAAATGTCTCAATCAGCCAACAACACATATCAGACGTTTGTTAAAACGCATGGATCGCTACATTAAATTTGAATCTAATCCAAACGAGACAATACCGCAAATCTTTTCAGACTTATTAATTTATTGCGCAGAGCGTAATGTGATGTTAGTCGAATATGATTTGGAAAGTGAGACTTTTACTGAAAATGTCATCTTTATCGGATTGATATGTCGCAAAGCTGAATGGCGTGTCGTTATTTTCGATATTGGTCATGGACATACAAAAGAAATACCGATTCAAGCGATTCAAGACATCTCTTATTCATTTCATAAAACATTAAAGACTCACGATATTACTATCTATAATTATCAACAATTTTTAAAATCCAACTAAGGGATACACCTCAGTTGGATTTTTTTATTATAGATATAAAATTGTGATGATGAAAGAAACGAAATTATTCGCGATGTGAATTGCGATAGTAGCTGCAGTATTTTTACCTGATTTGAAATATACATAAACAATAACAATTGCCATAATTAAATAGGACCCGATTTCAAATGGAGATTCGGCTCCTGTGACATGAATCAACGCAAAGCCGATAACCGAAATAATCGCCATGACAATATAATTCAACTTCTTCCCTAACTCTCCAATCAAAATGGTACGGAAGAATAATTCTTCAACAACAGGACCTATAATTACTACAAAAATAAATGTGAAAGGTAAAAATGCTGGATTTCTGAACAATAATTCTAATTCCTGTTCATTTTGTGTTTCTGTATACTGTAAATTTTCAGGCAAGAACGAAACCAAATAATTGTAGAGTGTTTCTCCTCCCATTGCGATCAGCAGCATAATCAACAAAAACAACCAATGTTTCTTAACATAATGCCATCCTGATGATAATTTCATAGGCATTTCACTATAGTGAAAATAATAGTAAATAATTAAAAGTGCGATATATGTATTGATTTGACCTATAGCTGAAATTGGAATTAATGTTTCAACGGTTATCGGTACATTAAAATTGGCTGCTATTAACGTTTCTAAAAAAGTAAATAGAAAGATTAAAACAAAACCAATCGGAATTAACGTTAAATCTCTCCATGCTGGCTTATTATTTTTTAACTCCATAAGATGCTCCTCTATACAAAATTTAACTTCTCATGCATTTATCTTAAGTTATCGGCTTTCAAATCACAAATTAAATTTATCTTTTAAGGAATGATTAGTAATGACAAAACAAACAATTGAAACAGATATTTACGCACAACTGATTCATTTGATTACTTTAAGCGACACCTATCATCACTATATAACTTTAAATCAACAGAAACCTGCTGAACAGACTGCAAATGATATCACAACATATCTACAAGCATATTATCACAAAGCACAAAGCTTAGTTGAAACACACCCTTCTTTTATTACACAACGCTACTGTGACTTATTAGCCAAATTAATCTTGCAGCCGTTAGTAATCCTTAACACTGGCAATACAAATGTGATGATCAAAACGTGGCAAAAACCCATTCATCACTTGCTTTTTCTTTTAACCTCTCACTCAATTATTGACTAATTTTTTAATATTTTAACGTTAATCGTTTAAATCTTTATCAGTTAGGTATGATAATACTAGTGAGTGTTGTTTTTAAAATTCTCAATTGTGTTAGCTGTCATCCTATAGTACACTAGAAACCATTATAAAGATGAACTGATAATTGGGAGACTGTCGGTTTGTCTGAGTCGTGCTTTAATAGGCGTACAAACAATAATCAAAGTAAACTGTAGCAACTAAGGGTTCTGTTTACTGCTATCTATGATTTACAAAACAAATGAAAAAGCAGCTTTGTTTTTTCATAGAGCAGGTGATTATGATGACAAACATACTATTTAAACTAGAAACAAAATATAATGTTTTAACTAAAAGCGAGAAAAAAATCGCAGACTTTATTTTAAAACGGCCACAAAAAGTCATTGATATGACAACTTTAGATTTAGCGAACAGCACCAATACCAGTCCTTCTTCGGTCGTCCGCTTCGGTTACAAAGTAACAGATGGCGGCTTTCAAGAATTAAAAACAGAAGTATCAAAATACCTTTCCAAACGTACAAAACCCCAACCTATTGAATTACAACCGAATGAATCGATTGATTCTATCAAACGCAAAATGTTGTCACGCAGCACTCAAACATTATGCAGAGTTTCAGATGAAGTTGATGAACAGAAGATTGAACAAGTCTGTATCAGGTTGAAACGTTCACGTACCATCTTCTTATTTGGCTTTGGCGCTTCCTTTGTTTCAGCATTAGATTTAACACAGAAACTATCTAAGGTTGGTTTAAATGCGCAATGCGTTGAAAGTGTGCACGCGTTAATCAGTTTAATTGCAACTCATGACGCCCGTGATACATTATTCTTAATTTCTAATAGCGGTGAACACAATGAACTCGAAGCCATTGCACGTGTTGCGTCGGATTATCATTTGTGCCTGATTACCTTAATGGGTACACATCATAATCCGATGACACGCTATAGTGATATTGATTTGATTTACAGCGAATCAGAAGAAAATGAGTTTCGTATGGCGGCTACTACTTCTCTGACAGCCCAGCTCTTTACTATCAATGTGCTGTATTACCGTTATTTGTCTATGGACTTTTCAAATGCGTTAGATACAATTACGCAATCTAAAATGGCTTTAAACAACTATAAGAAACATCTTTCTAAAATTAAATTTGAACATTAAAAAAGAGTTGAGCATAACGCCCAACTCTTTTTCATTTGTCTTATATTATTCTAAATGTTGATCTTTATAAGGTAATTTGTCGTATCCTCTGATGAAGTAGAACGCTGTCATGAAACCTAAGAATAAGAATCCGATAACAACTGATACAACTGTTTCTTTATTAAGCAACATACCGATTAATACGATAATTAAGAAAATAATAGTCGCAAAGCTTGCTGGTGCTCCGCCTGGCATTTTGAATGGATGACTTTGGACTTCTTCAGGATGAAGGCGTCTGAAGCGGATATGACTGATTAAAATCATAAACCAAGGAATCATACCAGGTAAGA
Source organism: Staphylococcus sp. HMSC056G08 (assembly GCF_001812305.1). Classification (NCBI taxonomy): domain Bacteria; kingdom Bacillati; phylum Bacillota; class Bacilli; order Caryophanales; family Staphylococcaceae; genus Staphylococcus; species Staphylococcus sp. HMSC056G08. Next base: position 43,633 of record NZ_KV808447.1, on the reverse strand, counting down.
TTGATGCACTATAAACATATACGAAAATACTGTCTGCACCTTTAATGAATAAAGGTAAGATAACGTTTAAGATAACACCGATAAAGATACCGATTGAAATCGCAAGTACTGTGTACACAGGTACACCATTTTTCATTACTTTCAAGAAGAATCTAGGTAATTGTTTGTGTTGTGCCAATGTATAAATCATACGGCTCGCACTGAAGATACCTGAGTTACATCCTGACATTGCGGCTGTTAATACTACGAAGTTGATTAAACCAGCTGCAATTGTAATACCGACTTTCGCGAATGTTGCTACGAATGGACTACCGATTGTACCAAGTTGATCCCATGGATAAACAGTTACAATAACGAAGATAGCTCCGATATAGAAGATTAAAATACGCCAGATAACACCGTTAACTGCTTTTTTAATATTCTTTTGAGGATTTTTAGTTTCCCCTGCTGTGATACCGATTAATTCTACACCTTGATAAGAACCTACAACGATTGATAAAGCAAAGAAGAAGCCAAGCCAACCGTTAGGAAGGAAACCGCCGTGTGACCATAAGTTAGATAAACCGATGGCATTTCCGCCGTTACCAAGTCCGAAGAAAATCAAACCGAAACCAGCAATAATCATTAAAACAATAGTGACAATCTTGATCATCGCGAACCAGAATTCAAATTCACCGAACGCTTTAACTGATACTAAGTTCGCTGAAGCTAATAATACAATAACGATAACACCAGGAATCCAATCCGGAAGTTCTGGGAACCAATATCTCATGTATTCTCCGACTGCGATAACTTCACTCATACCAACTACAACCCACTGGAATATGTTACTCCAGGCTGTTAAATATCCTGCTACTGGATGAATATAGTCACTTGCGAAGTTTGCAAATGAACCTGTAGTAGGATGTAAGTAAACCATTTCTCCCATTGCACGCATTACTAAAAATAAAAATAGTCCAACAATTAAATAAGCAAAAATAACAGATGGTCCTGTCCATTTAATTGTACTTGTCGCACCCATAAATAAACCAACGCCGATGGTACCACCGAGTGCGATCATTTGAATCTGTCTAGAACTTAATCCCCTGTGTAATTGAGTTTCTTCCATTAGAAAATACCCCTTCTCTTTCATGATTTCCAGGCCCTATTACAAGTTATCGATAGCTGCCCCATTCTCTCTTTCTATTTCAGCGTCCCAATTTACTAAAATTTAAAAGATTGCGAAAAATTTAACAATGTTTCTTTTTGCTATCTATTTGTAACTTTTCAAGCCCATTGAGGCTATTATACTATAAAATTTCTAGATGAAAACATAAAAATTACACTTTTATGTATGCGCTTTCATTTATTTTTTCCTAAAATACAACAAAAGCAGTCATCGCGCATTTTAATGCATTTCGCACTCAAATAAAATATTGTATTCCTAAAACACACACAATGAACAGTGTCCATTTAGTAAATACATTTTATTTGAACATTATAGCACGGAGTTTTATAAAAGCGCAATGTACTTTTGATAATTTTCTGATTCTTTGTCATGTACATAGAGACAATTGTCTTTTTGACACAATCACTGTTTTATATACAAATGCAGTATTTCAATAATTTTCACGAGACAGTCATATTTATGAAAAAAGTTTATGTGAAAGTATTCACAAAAATAAGAAATGCGATTATACTATATGCATTACAGAAAATGAGATAACCCTCTCAGCCTGAATTAATATTAAACATTTTGCTAGAGCGAGGAGTTTTTTTAGGAATGAACAGTGAAAAATATATCCGTTGGGATAATGTATTTTATGGACGTAAATGGGTTAAAGAAGTTGTTAAAACTATCCAAACTAAAGACGTCTTACAAGCGACTTATTTTAAGCGCTATTTATTACGTGCCATGATGGCAGGTTTTATTATCAGTATTATTGCAGTCTTTGTATTAGCCATTAAAGCTGGTTTTGTACAAGAAGTACACACAGGAGAAATCAACACAGGAATTATCAACATCGTCGGATCAGTTGCTTTCAGCTTTGCCTTAGTACTGATTCTTTTTACCAATTCAGAACTCCTGACAAGTAACTTTATGTATTTCACAGTGGGTTTATATTATAAAGTTATTTCGCCATGGCGTGCTTTCCAAATCTTTATGTTATGTTTCATCGGTAATATGTTAGGTGCCCTAGCCTTCTTTATTATCTTACGTTTCAGTGATGTCGTTACACCAGAAATGATGAAACAATTAGAAGTCTTGCTACATCACAAAACAATGACAGCTGACTTTACTCAAATATTAGCTAAAGCAATTTTTGCCAACTTCTTTATCAATATCTCATTAGTTATTGCGATGCAAATTGAAGACATTCTAGCAAAAATGTTTGTGATGATGTTTGGGGTTGCTATCTTCGCATTTATGGGTTACGAACACGTTGTTTACAACGCATGTCTATTTATCGGCGGCGCTATTTACCAATCAGATGTTTTACACTTCTGGCCTGCAGTCATCAATATCATAGCTGCATTCATCGGTAACTATATCGGCGGCGGATTAATCATCGGTCTATTCTATGCTTACTTGAATGACCATAAACAATTTAAGAACGAGCTTTAATATGCATACGACGCACCAATATACTATGTTATAATTTGAGTGAACTGAATTGAAAGGAGACGTCAACATTGTCTAAACAATTAGTTTCACGCGGACTATTATATACATTTATATTTGGTGCGTTATTCTTTTTCTTAAACCGCTCAGCCAGTCAAGAATCGCTGACACATACTTTAATTATGTCGGTAATTGCTGCTGTGGTATTCGGTGTATGCTATGTCGCTTTGTTTAGCGCATTGACTTCTCCAGCTAAAAAAATGAAAGTCGGGATTGTATTACCGATTACCGTTATACTCGGTATTGTTATCGGACACTTTACAAATCATATGAAACTTGGAGTAGGCCTTGGCCTAGTACTTGGTATTGTCATTGCCTTTCTCTGGGATTATTTATCAAAGGATCATAAAGGAGAATCAGAGTGAAGCTTACCTTAATTATTATTATCATTGTGCTCCTTATCATCAACCTTGTACCAAACTATCTCATGTACAAACGTTTGAAAGCACAAGGTGAACAAGCAAACCGTCGTGCATTAATGATTGGAGTAGACGCAATTTTATTAGTCTTAGTCATCGTCGGTCTAGTTTATATGTTGAAATAAACAAAACAGAGGATTCAAAAGCCGTTAACTTTTGAACCCTCTGTTTTTATTATAATTTTAATTTCATTAATGGTTCGTATCCTCTTTTTCCATCAGTTGCTCATTAAGGTTATAACTGCCCTTTCAACACAAACTGATAAACTAAGTAGGCAGATATCAAGTAAATCATAGAACCTATCATGAACGCGCGAAACCTGACATTCATCGGCACCCTTCTATTAAAGATAGGTGCAAGTATTAAGTTTCCAACGCCAATAATTAACGGTCCTGCTAAAAAGAATAATAGCAACATGCGCTCACCTGCTCACTTAAAAATATTGTTTCATAATTGTTTCAGCATCTAAATTCATTCCTTCTAAATTTAAATTGCTGAAATCCATCTGTTCAGTCATCTGATTAGTATTTACAATTACTCCAAGTCCCGCACGTTCTGCAGCAGTTGCACCATTGACTGAATCTTCAATAGCTAAACAACTCACTGGATTCATATTCAATTGTTGAACCGCAGTTAAGTATAAGTCTGGTTCAGGTTTGACCGCTTCTACATCTTCTCTTCCGACAATCACTGCAACCCGCTTTGTTAATCCTAATGCTTGAAGTGCAGGTTGAATCGCTTCACGACTACTGCTCGTCGCAATCGCAAAAGGAATATGTTTAGCCTCTAAATGTTCCATCAAACGACTAATATTTTCAATCATCGATAGATGTCGACTTTGTTGATGATGATCATCATACAATGCCTTAGTTGCTTCTTCTCCTATTTGTGATTCTATATATTGATGCAATCCTTGGCTGCACCGCCGATGGATTGACGATAAAAATCTACTGAAATTGGATTTTTTTGATGTGTAGTTAAATGTTGATTGATCACATCAAACAAATGTTGTTCTGTATCAATAATCGTACCATCAAAATCAAATACGACTGCTCTATATCGCATGATGTATTCACTCTCTTTCTTTCCTATGTATTACACTCATTATATTGAAAAAATGACAAAATTAACAATTATCTTCATTTCGTCCAAAAGTCCTAGTGAAAAAGTTTTTAAAGCGTGATACAATTTACAATGAATTTGAACAACACGCAATCCATCCATCTTATGCCACTCAAATATAAACTATACTTCTGGAGGAATTGTCTATGTTTATAGATAAATATGACACTTTTATTATTAATATAGGGCATCTATCAACATGGCTTAAGCGAAGACAATTATTAAAATTATGCAGACAACTTCAAAGCAGTCACGCTGTTCAAGCAGAATTCACTCGAATTAAACAACAGCCTGTTTTAAAAGTCCGTATTCCAAAATGCAACCTGCCTTACTTCATCAGTTTCTTAAGTTATCACAACTACCCTATCTACCAGATTTTACCTTTTGCAGACAAAGACTTCGTCTATCAATTTGCGCCGAATATTCAAGCTTCTATGCATTTCAAACTTAAAATTGACGGTTTACAAGATATGTTTGTCAAAGATAAAATCATTGATATTATGCAGTTTCTTAAACATCAAGAAGACATTAAATATGTACTCACAACGTATCACATTGATATTTCATGTACACCGCACGTATTATCTAAATTGATTCATGCGCTTGCGACACAAAATATCGATGTATTAGGTGCGAACTACAGACCACGCATCGCTCAGCATAAATATTCTACAATCTCATAATAGATTGTACCGTTCTGACATTCCATGATTGGAGTGTCTTTTTTATATTAAAACTAAAAAATAAAAATGTTCATTGCTCTTTTGTAAATTTAGTATTAAGATTAAGTTAATTATTTGTAAAGGAGGCGCTTTCTTGTTTAACTTCTTAAAACCGCCAAAGCCGATTGTTCCTCTACCAAAAGAGCAAGTTGATGATACATATAAACAACTACGAATGAAAGTATTCTTAGGTATCTTCATCGGTTATGCGGGTTATTATTTATTACGCAAAAACTTTTCTCTTGCGATGCCTGATTTGATTGAACAGGGGTTCAGTAAAGGTCAATTAGGTATTGCCCTGTCAGCCGTTTCAATCGCATACGGTTTTAGTAAATTTGTGATGGGAACTGTCAGTGACCGAAGCAACGCACGCATGTTCTTAACACTAGGATTGATTTTGACTGCAATTGTCAATCTGTTGCTTGGTTTTGTTCCATTCTTTACTTCAAGCATTTTAATCATGTTTATTATGCTGTTCTTAAACGGCTGGTTCCAAGGTATGGGGTGGCCGCCTTCAGGACGTGTCCTCGTCCATTGGTTCAGTGTGAGTGAACGAGGCAGTAAAACAGCCATTTGGAACGTCGCACATAATGTCGGCGGCGGCTTAATGGCACCGATTGCGACTTGGGGTATTTCTATGACTGCCTTATATAACTTCGGTTATCTAAAAGGATTTGAGGGTGTCTTCATTTATCCAGCATTACTTGCGATTATCATTGCGATCATCTCTTATATCTTAATTAGAGATACACCACAATCACAAGGTTTACCACCGATTGAAGCCTATCGTAATGATTATCCGACCGCTTCAAGAACAACACTTGAAACAGAATTAACTACCAAAGAAATCTTGTTCAAATATGTGTTGAATAACAAATGGGTATGGGCAATCGCTTTCGCAAATATCTTCGTCTACTTCGTTCGTTATGGTGTACTTGACTGGGCACCAGTCTATTTAAGCGAAGAGAAACATTTCGATATGAAATCCTCTGGATGGGCTTACTTCCTTTACGAGTGGGCTGGGATTCCTGGGACATTACTGTGTGGTTGGATCTCAGATAAACTCTTCAAAGGACGTCGTGGTCCAGCAGGTTTCTTCTTTATGTTAGGTGTAACTATTTTCGTATTAATCTACTGGTTAAACCCTCCAGGTAATCCATTAGTAGATAACTTAGCACTCGTAGCGATTGGTTTCTTAATCTATGGACCAGTGATGTTAATAGGCTTGCAAGCATTAGATTATGTACCTAAGAAAGCAGCAGGAACAGCTGCCGGGTTAACAGGTTTATTCGGTTACCTATTTGGTGCAGTCATGGCTAACATCGTACTTGGTTTCGTGGTTGATCAATTTGGTTGGGATGCAGGTTTCATCTTATTAACAGTGATTAGTATTCTAGCTATGTTAAGCTTTATTCTGACTTGGAATAAACGTGGTCAAGAAACTGTCTAATTGTTGAAAATTGAATATATAAAATAAAACAAGCGACATACGCTGCTTTCTAGCATTGTGTGTCGCTTGTTTTGATTAAAATTCTTCTTTGTCTTCTTGCATTTCTCTTAAAATGTCTTGAAGCTTAATGAACATATTTTCAAAGCCGTGTGCCGTCGCATCATGATATTCTTTCTTCTGCTGTTTGTATTCCAAAGTTGTCCAACGTCTTTCTTTCGGAACAACAGCAGTATAACGGAAGTTCATTTGTGTCATGTCTGAACCTGGTTCACGTTCAAAAATTTCTACTTCAATCGTATCTTCTTTGTCGCTCAGTTCAGGCATACCGATGGTCATCACAATTCGGTTAGGTGCTTCTAGTTCTTGGAAGACCCCTGTTACTCTGTTCTTTTTACCGTTACGTTCATCAACAATTTCATAACGTCTGCCTTCTTCTGGAATCAAGTCAATCGATTGATTTGAACGGTTAGAAGTCATGAACCAACGTCTCATGATATCCGCATCTGTCCAAGCTTGATAAATCAATTCGGGCGGGATGCGCATAAAACGTTCCAATGATATGACTACGACGTCATTTTCAATATTATATCTTGCCACTCTGTCGTCACCTACTTTCGCACTCTTTATTATTCTAACGCATTTAGAAGCATAAGCCAAAGTAATCCTACTAGCAAAGCATTTGTCACTATGCCTCTGTGGTTATTTCACAACAAGATTACTTTAACATTTTTCAAGTGAGAAAGTAAAAATTATTTACGCTTTTTGTTTACGTTTATTCAGTTTTGGAAAATTAAAGATGATTGCGGCTAATCCGCTGATTCCTAAAATAATCGGATAAATCGAATAAGGCACTAGCATAAATGGCGAAATACCTGCGACGCCTGCAGCCGCAATGACTTGCGGACTATAAGGTAAAAGGCCTTGGAAACAGCTGCCGAAAATATCTAAAATACTTGCTGATTTTCTTGGGTCGATATCATATTCATCTGCGATATTTTTAGCTAGTGGACCTGCCATTAAAATAGAAATCGTATTATTCGCAGTTGAAATATCTGCGGCACTGACTAAACTTGCGATACCGAACTCTGCACCGCGTCTTGATTTGACCTTGCTGCGAACAAAATTAAGTAGCGATGTAATACCGCCATTATGTTGAATGATGCCGATTAAACCACCGATCATTAATGCGATAATCGCAATATCTTCCATGCCGATCATACCTTCTGAAGCGGCTTTCAAGAATCCGATCCAGTTAAATGAGCCGTCGATTAAACCGATAATACCTGAGAGTACTGTTCCACCTATCAAAACAATAATCACATTCACACCGATCAAAGCTAAGATTAAAACTAATAAATATGGAATCACTTTAATAAATTCAAAGCTGTAATCTTTTGTACTGCTGATTGTTGCGCTATGTGTCAAAATACCTAAAATAACCATCGTTAAAATGGCACCTGGCAATACAATTTTAAAGTTTACTTTGAACTTATCACTCATTTTTGTATGTTGTGTACGTACTGCAGAAATTGTCGTATCTGAAATCATAGATAAGTTATCTCCGAACATCGCACCGCCGACAACTGTTGCCATGGCTAGTGCTGCTGAAATATCAGTCGCCTCACTAATCCCAAAGCCGACTGGTGCAATGGCTGCGACTGTACCAACTGATGTCCCCATAGAAATAGAAACGAACATACAAATAATAAACAAACCGATAATCAATAAGTTGCCTGGAATTAAACTTAATCCTAAATTAACGGTAGATTTCACGCCGCCCATATCTTCAGTCACTTTTGAAAATGCGCCGGCTAAAACGAAAATCAAGACCATCAAAATAATATTAGAATGGCCTGCACCTTTGGTGAAGACTTCAACTTTCTCTGTGAATTTTTCTTTGCGATTCATTATTAATGCGACAATAACCGCAATCGTAATCGCAATATTTAACGGCATCTTCGTAAAGTCGCCAGTAATAATCCCAACTCCTAAAAATAAACCGACAAATAGAATTAAAGGAATCAGTGCGACTGCATTGCCCTTTTGTTTCTGTTCAGACATGATTCAAACACCTCACTCATGATATTAAAAAATCCTTTTTTCAGCTAAGAAAAAAGGATACATTATGTTTCTTATCTCTTAGCAAATAGTTGCTATGGGAATTGGCACACGCGTCGCTATCAGCGAACCATGTTGCCGAGGTTTCAAAGTGCCCATCACTCCACCTCTCTTGATAAGCTATATTTATTTTTATTTTTTGAATCTTTTTAAACCTATCATGATTGTAATAGTTAGTCAATCATCAAAGTATGAACTTTTCATTAAGCAATTATTCTGTTGGTCTTTCTAATTCAAATTCTTGACCTAATTTTACATAATCATTACCTGCTAAACGACCAACAGGATGTAACGCTTGCACATCAATTTTATGCGGTTCGATATAAACATCATCAGCGATGTGATAACGTACAACTTCACCTAAGATTAAATCGCTGCCCGCTTTGTCATCACCGAGTTCAATCACACGATCCAGTTTACACTCAAATCGGATTCGCGCCCCTTCGACTGCTGGTACATTAACGACATCTGAAGGAATTGTTTTAAAATCTGTACGTTCTAACTCATTTGCTTCACGTTCAATCGGTGCAGCAGTATTATTAATACCTTCAATCATAGACAATTCAGAAATGTGTACCACAAATTCTCCAGTATCAATAATGTTTTGTGCTGTATCTTTACGGACACCTTCTGTGCGTCCAGTTGAAATCATAATCATCGGCGGATGACTGCTGACCACATTAAAGAAACTGAATGGTGCCGCATTTAAATGACCTTCTTTATCTTGAGAAGTCACAAAAGCAATCGGTCTTGGTAAGACGCTGCCGCTTAATAATTTATAATTTTCTCTTTGCGTTAAATCTTTAGGGTTAAAATGTTTCATCATTCTGCCTCCTTAGTTACTATACTAATTATACCTATAGCATAATAAACTAAACCTTACTTTGCGAATAATGTGTTTGTATGTATAAAAACAGCGTTCCATTCATTGTTGGAACGCTGTCTTAATCATAGGTTAGTTAATTTGTTTACCGCCTGTTACGCCATACACTTGTCCTGTTGTATAACTTGATTCGTCTGAAGCAAGTAAGACATAAGTGCCTGCTAATTCCACTGGCTGACCTGCACGGCCCATCATTGAACTTTGACCGAATTCAGGAATTTTACTTTGCGGTTGACCACCTGAGATTTGAAGCGGTGACCAGAATGGTCCGGGTGCTACTGAGTTCACGCGGATACCTTTATCGATTAATTCTTTTGCTAAGCTTTTTGTTAGTGAAATAATCGCAGCTTTTGTAGCCGCATAGTCATGCAAGATTGGATTAGGGTCATAACCTTGAATAGATGTTGTCGTAGTGATTGTCGCACCTGGTTTTAGATACTCAAGTGCTTTTTGAACTGTCCAGAATAATGAATACACATTCGTTGTGAATGTTTGTGTGAAATCTTCTGTTTTGAAGTTTTCGAATCCTTCATGGTATTGCTGATGTCCAGCAACCAATGTCACATTGTCTAAACCGCCAAGCGTTTCGTGTGCATATTCAACTAAATCGTAGTTGAATTGTTCATCTGATAAATCACCTGGTTTTAAATAAACAGTTCCGCCTGTATCTTCAATAACTTTCTTAACTTCTTGTGCGTCTTCTTCTTCTTTTGGATGATAGTTAATCACAACTGACGCTCCTTCACGTGCATACGCAATTGCGACTGCACGACCAATCGCAGAGTCACCGCCTGTAACTAATGCTTTCAAGCCTTCAAGGCGTCCATGTCCTTTATATGATGTTTCGCCACAGTCTGGTTTTGGATCCATATCTGTTTGGAAACCTGGCCATTCTTGTTCTTGTTTTGGATAATCTTGATCAGAGAATTTTGTACGTGGATCTTGTGGTGCCATTATCTATCACTCCTCAATTATTTGTCTCTCTATTGATATACCACAAAATCCATATTTCATTCATCGGCAAATTAAAATAATTTTTGAACTAAATTCGCAAGAAACTCAGGCGCTTTTTTCAAAATGTCTTCATTCGGGTTATATTTCGGATGATGTAAATCATAATCAGATTGTGAACCGATGAAACTGAAAACACCAGGAACAGTATCACTCATAGCTGAGAAATCTTCACCAATTGTTTTAGGTTGGCTCAATTGTTCAACTTTATAACCTGTCTCTTCTGCCGCTTCTTGTGCAATATGTGTTAATGTTTCATGATTCATGACTGCATTCGGTAAATGAATATATTCTAATTCAATCTCCGCATTAAAGGCAGATGCTAAACCATCACAAATACTTTGTAGACGTTGTTCTGCAAGTGCACGTGTTTCATTATTAAATGTTCGAACTGTTCCTTGAATGCATGCTGAATCTGGAATCACATTCCACGTGTTGCCAGCTGATACTTCCCCAATTGTCACAACTGCAGAATCAAAGGCTGAAACATTACGACTGACGATAGACTGCACACTCGTTAATAATTGACCTAAAATAATCATCGGGTCATTGCTTTCTTCAGGTTTTGCGGCGTGACCCCCTTTTGCTTTGATTCGAATAAAGAAGCGATCTACTGCTGAAGTCATCGCACCTGGTTTAATCGCTAACGTGCCCACTTTTAATGTTGGATCATTGTGAAAACCTGTCACAGCTTTAACACCTTCTAATACACCCGCTTCTACCATTTGTTGTGCACCGCTACCCACTTCTTCGGCAGCTTGGAATAAAATACGCACACGTCCAGGCAATTCTGCTTCTTTCTCTTTCAGCAACAATGCAGCACCTAAAATACTTGCCATATGTATATCATGTCCGCAAGCATGCATTACACCTTTATTTTGTGACGTGATTTCACTATCTACTTGTTCTTCTATCGGTAAAGCATCAATGTCTGTACGTAACGCAACAATCGTTTCACCTTCACCGATTTCTGCCACTAATCCTGTGTCTAGTGGATAATCTATAATTTTGATCTCATGTTCTTCTAAAATTTCTTTTAAACGCGCAGTAGTGTCATATTCTTGATAAGAAACTTCTGGATGCTGATGAAACATACGTCTCCATTCGACTAATTGTTCAAAATGACTCATAAACTTTCCCTTCCTTTACTTACAACGTAGATCACTAAATATATTGCTGAACCTGCCGCGACACCAAAGGCTAAATTATTCGTTACTAACGTGACAATCATCGTACCGATAATCGTTGCGGTATTTAACAGAGGCTTCGCTTTAATCGCTTGTATAGTACGTCTATCAAAAGTATTCAACGCAATCGAAACTAATACAGTCGCGAGTACGACCATTGGAATCAGTGCGATAACAGGCCCTAAGACGTAAATCGTCAATAATAAAAACAAAGCAGTCACTAAGGTCGCATAACGTGCAGTTGCACCGACTTTCACATTAAATTTTGATTGACCGACTAATGCACTGCCTCCAAAACCACCAAATAATCCTGCTGCTAAATTCGCAAGTCCTTGTGCAGCTGATTCTTGATTTAAACAACTCTTTTCATTTGTTAGCACATCTAATGCTTGTGCAGTCAATAAAGATTGCAGTGTACCTACAATTGCCATCGTGATACCGTAACCCACAATAACCATTAAGGCATGACTTTCTGTAAACAGATGAAACTGAGACCATTGGAGTTTAGGTAATACCACATAGATATCCGCTAAATCTTTTACATAATGTAGTTTCGGGTGAATAAGATGTGCAATAATGGTTAAGACAATAATTGAGATCAAAGGTGCTGGAATAAACGAAATGAATCGGGGCGCGAACCAAATGATTAAAAAAGAGACTATCGCAAAAACATACGTTGCGATTGAAATGTTGAAAATATTATCGATTTGCGAAGACATTAATAATAAAGCTAAGGCATTCATAAAGCCGATTACAACTGCTTGAGGAATGCGTTCAATCAATCGTCCTACATTTAACGCACCCATGCCTAATTGGAGTATCCCCATGACAATCGTTGCACAGATTAAGTATCCGACACCATGATGCATGACTAGAGGTGCTGCGACTAAGGCTATACCACTGCTTGGTCCTGTAATCATTAAAGTCCTGCCTGCAGTCAGACTGAGTACAATCATCATAATCCCCATACTCAATAAGCCGATTGAAGGGTTCATGCCGACAATAAATGAATAAGCAATTGCACCAGGCAATGCAGATAACGCAATTAAAATACCTGCCAACACATTGTCTTTGATATCACCTTTCCATTGATTCACATACATTTGACGTTCCAATTTTTTCACCCACCCACTTCTCTATGCACTTATCTTAACATAAATTGTCAGACTATTAAGAAGCAAAAAAACAGCCACACTTATGAGAAATCATAAGCATGGCTGTAAAAAGTTGTGTTTAACTGATAGTTAAAACTTATTGTTGTACTTCAATACGGTTGTCAATAAATAACTTACCGTCTTTATAAACATATTCCGCATGGTTGATACCATAATGGTATGGTACATATTCATAATTCGGTACATTCCAAATCACGAAGTTTGCGCGGTCGTCTTGTTCTAACGTACCTGCATCTGCATCAATTGCTTTTGCCGCATTGACTGTGACTGCGTTCCAAATTTCATTTGGAGTTAATTTTAATTTCAGTGCTGCAATTGCCATAACCATTTGTAAATTATTCGTTACGTTACTGCCTGGGTTGAAGTCAGAGGCAATGGCTACTGCACCATTATTATCCAACATACCGCGTGCATCTGCGTATTGATCTTTACCTAAATAGAATGTTGTTCCTGGTAAAACAACCGCAACTGTGTCGCTATCTTTTAATGCTTGTTTATCTTCTTCACTTGAAGCGACTAAGTGATCAGCTGAAATCGCACCTTGTTCAATCGCAACACCTAAACCACCTAAAGGATCAATCTCATCTGCGTGAATTTTCACATCAAAGCCTTGTTCTTTAGCTGCTTTCATATATTCACGTGATTCATCAACTGTGAAGACGCCCGTTTCGCAGAAGATATCCGCAAAGTCTGCATATTCTTTTACTTCTGGTAATAAGTCAATCATCTCTTGTAAGAATGCTTGATTAGATTCCGCTTCTTTCGGCACAGCGTGTGGCCCTAGGAATGTGTGTTTCATTGTAATGCCATACTTTTTCTCTAAAGCATGTGACACTTTTAATTGTTTCAATTCATTCTCTTTATCTAATCCATATCCACTCTTACTTTCTACTGTTAAGACACCATAAGACATCATTTCACGTAAAGACTTGTCTGTTTTCTTTAACAACTCATCTTCAGTTGCCTCACGTGTTGCTTTAACTGTAGATAGAATACCGCCGCCTTGTTCTAGAATTTCTAGATAAGACGCGCCTTGTTGTTTTAATGCCATTTCATGCTCTCTTGAACTGCCGAATACTAAGTGTGTATGTGCATCAACCAAAGCAGGAGATACGACTTTGCCTGTCGCATCTACCACTTCTTGTGCATCATACTCTTCTGTATGAGGTCCTGCATAAACTACTTTACCGTCATTCGCAACTAATGTTGCATTTTCAATGATTTTCAACTCATTTAACTGATTGCCTTTTAAAGGTTTATCAGTTTTCTTCGGTAAAATTAATTGTGCAATATTTTGGATAACAACATCATTACTCATTAGAATCTTGCTCCTTTAACATTGGAATATCGACACCTTTTTCATTTGCTGTATCAATCGCAATATCATAGCCAGCATCAGCATGTCTTACTACACCCATACCCGGATCTGTTGTTAATACTCGTTTCAAGCGTGCTTCTGCACGATCTGAACCGTCTGCAACAACAACCATACCGGCATGTAATGAATAACCCATACCTACACCGCCGCCGTGGTGGACTGAAATCCAAGAACCACCTGCTGCAGTATTGACTAATGCGTTTAAGATTGCCCAGTCACCTACAGCATCTGAACCGTCTTTCATTGATTCAGTTTCACGGTTTGGTGAAGCTACTGAACCTGAGTCTAAGTGGTCACGTCCAATCACAACTGGTGCTGAGATTTCACCATTACGTACTAATTCGTTTAATTTCAAGCCCATTTTCGCACGTTCGCCATAACCTAACCATGCAATTCTTGAAGGTAAACCTTGGAATGCAATTTTTTCTGTTGCCATATCTAACCAGCGCATTAACTTCTCATCTTCAGGGAAAAGTTCACGCATTGCTTGGTCCGCACGTTCGATGTCTTTTGGATCACCACTTAATGCCGCAAAACGGAAAGGTCCTTTACCTTCACAGAATAACGGTCTGATATATGCTGGTACGAATCCAGGGAAATCAAAAGCGTTTTCTAAACCTTGGTCATACGCTACTTGACGGATATTATTACCATAGTCAAATGCTACTGCACCACGTTTTTGGAATTCTAACATTGCTGCTACATGATTTTTCATTGATTGTGAAGATAATTTTACATATTCTTCAGGATTTGCATCGCGTAACGCTGACGCTTCTTCTAAAGAATAACCTTCAGGTACATAGCCGTTTAACGGATCATGTGCAGACGTTTGGTCTGTAATGATATCAATCTTGAAGTCACGTTTTAAAATCTCATTATAAACTTCAGGTGCATTGCCGACTAAACCAACAGATAATGGTTTGCCTGCTTCTTTCGCTTCTTGTGCTTTTTCTAACGCTTCATCTAAAGAATCTGTGATAATATCACAATAACGTGTCTCAATACGTTTTTCGATACGAGATGGATCCACATCTACACCGATAACTACCCCTTCATTCATCGTTACAGCTAATGGCTGCGCACCACCCATGCCGCCTAAACCAGCTGTTAATGTGATTGTACCTTTTAATGAACCGTTATAATGTTGGTTTGCGAGTTCAGCAAACGTTTCATATGTTCCTTGAACAATCCCTTGAGAACCGATATAAATCCAGCTTCCCGCTGTCATTTGACCATACATCATTAAGCCTTTTTTATCTAATTCATGGAAGTGTTCCCAGTTTGCCCATTTCGGTACAAGTACAGAGTTCGATAATAATACTCGTGGTGCTTCTTCATGTGTTTTAAAGACAGCAACAGGTTTACCAGATTGAACTAACATCGTTTCATCACTTTCTAAACGACGCAATGTATCTACAATAGCATCAAAAGCTTCCCAGTTACGTGCCGCTTTACCAATACCCCCGTAAACGACTAACTTTTCAGGATGCTCTGCTACTTCTGGATCTAAGTTATTGTATAACATTCGAAGGACTGCTTCTTGTTCCCATCCTTTACATTCAATTTCCAATCCTTTTTTCGCTTTAATTTGTCTGCCTTTCGCTGCTACTTCTTTAGTCATAATCAATCTCTCCTTTGTTTAGTTATGATATTAAATACACAGTTTTAGATTTCAATTTAGAAAATTAATAACGCAAATGGAATTGCGATTAGTAAAGTTAATGCCACACGGATGAACCAAATCAGAGTTAATTTCCAAATTGGAATTTTGATATCCGTTGCTAAAATACAAGGTACCAGCGCTGAGAAGAAGATAATCGCTGAAATACTTGTAATAGCTGTCACTAACTTAACTGCCATCGTTGACTTCACAACTAATAATGATGGTAAGAACATCTCAATCAGTGAAATCGCTGAAGCTTTCGCTAGCAATGGTTTATCCGCAATCGGGAAAATATAGATAAACGGATAAAAAATATAACTTAACCAATCAATCACTGGTGTGAAATTCGCTAGCAACAATCCGAAGAATCCGATTGATAAGATAGATGGTAAAATCGCCATCGTCATTTCAAATCCATCTTTCACATTCACCCAAATATTTTTGAGTAATGGTAAAGAACCATGTGATTGACGTTTTGCTTCATCATAAGCTGCGACAACACGATTGCCGTTAACTTCTACTTCTTTCTGACCTTCTTGGCCTTCGTAATATTCTTCTGATTCATTACGAATCGGCGGTAAATGTGCCGAAATAGCTGTCATTACAAATGTAATGATCAACGTACTCCAGAAGAATAAGTTCCAATGCGGCATTAAATCTAATGTATTTGCGACAATTACCATGAATGTTGCGGATACTGTTGAGAAACCTGTCGCGATAATGACCGCTTCTTTCTTGTTATACATTCCATCTTTATAGACACGGTTTGTAATCAAGAGACCTAATGAATAACTTCCGACGAAAGATGCTACGGCATCTACTGCAGATTTACCTGGCGTCTTAAAGACTGGACGCATAATCGGCTGCATTAATACCCCGATAAATTCAAGCAGCCCGTAACCAACAAGTAATGATAGTGCCACGGCACCGACTGGAATCAAGATACTTAGCGGCAACATCAACTTATCGAATAAGAACGGTCCGTAATTCGGATTAAATAACAATGCCGGACCTATTTTAAAGACATACATAATACCAATGACAGCACCGAGTACTTTAAATAAAGTCACCACAAAGTCTGTCGTTGATTTCATAAAGTCTTTACGAATAATCGGTAATGCTGCACCTACTAAAATCATCAGCAAGGCAACGTAAGGCATTGCTACTCCGAATGCTGCGCGAATCCATAAATGAACATGATCTACAATAATCGTGTTCGTTCCGTTAATTGTCACTGGTACGAAGAAACATAAAATTCCGATAATGCTGAATACGTAAAACCGCCACATGCCGACCCCCGTCTGCTTATCAGCGGGTTTACTCTCAGGCTGGAATTCCATATCGCCAGAAACCAAATCTGCTTCTGTTTTCATACTTGACACACCCCTTTGTTTTACAAGTACGACAAAGCTGTTTCAACTGACTGGCTCTCGATGACTTAAGCTTCGCATCATGTTATGAATTTGTGAATGATAGTGAAAGGTCGATCAGCTTACGTAAAAATGATCCCCTTCATTTTATGTACGTCCCCTTGTTTACGGACCGACCTCACATTACCATTCTTACAAGTTACACTGACTATTCCATGTTATAATGAATGAATAGTTATAATTTTTAGATTATTAACTGTGGTAGTTTATTGAATATTCCGAAATTTTAGCGTTAAAACTGTTGCGTTAGAATATTTTTGTATAACTTGTAATACAACTTAAGTATACGCGTAGATGATTATAAGCTTCAAATATCAATAAACTAATCATTTATAGCTTCAAACTATAACAAGGGGAAAACGCACGTGTTACAAAGATTTCGGCATGTCTAATCAGGGGGATAATTTCATGAAAATTATACAATTAGAGTACTTTTTAGCAGTTGTTAAATACAATTCTTTTACAAAAGCAGCACAGTTTCTACATATCAGTCAGCCATCTTTAACAACTGCGATAAAGAAAATAGAAGATGATTTGGGGTATCTTCTATTTATCCGTACAACAAAAGCTTTAAAGATTACAGAGAAAGGCATTCAATTCTATAAACATGCGACAGACTTAGTAGAGATGTATCATCGTACGCTAGATCAGATGTATGATTTAAATATCAGTGATGAACCACGCATTAAACTCTCAATATTAGAGTCTACAAGTGCATGGATGGCAATGGTCATCCAACAACATCATTATCAATTTCATAAACAGCGCTATCAAATTGTCGAACAACATAGTCTTGAACATATTATTTCCAGCTTGTTGAATTTTGATATTTCATTCGCAATTTTCAATGAAGCCATTCAACGTGAAGGGATTGTCTCTGTTCCTTTATACCAAGAGCCTTATGTATTGATTACACCGAAGAATACGTTTAATGATCAAAAGAGCATCAGCGCTGAAGCATTACAACAATTGCCTTTAATCTTGCCTAATCGACAATACCAAGTCCGTAAGCACGTTGATGAATATTTTAAACATATGAATATTCATCCGAATATTGTACTTGAGGTCGATCGTTTTGAAACTGCGACAACACTTGTTCATAGAGGTTTAGGACATACAATCATCCCAAGATTCTACTACCAATCTTCTTCAGCAAATCATTTAAATGCGGTCAAATTAGAACCAAATATTGAACGAACGATTTATTTAAACTATCTAGAGAAACGTAAGCTTTCAGAACCTGCCAATCAATTGATTGATGCCTGTATCAATTATTGGAAAATGAACTAAAATAAGACGGATACTTCCACAAATTGAAGTATCCGTCTCATTTATATCTATTAATGAATGAAATTATGCAGTAATAATGCGACAAGTTTTGCGGTGCGATTATCGACGTCATGCAATGGATTAGTTTCCGCAATACTTACAGAAATTAACTTCTCATGTCCGATGACACGTCTTGTTAACTCTAAAATAATATGCGGTGTTAAGCCATTCACTGCCGGTGCACTGACACCTGGCGCAAATGCGCTATCTACCACGTCCATACATATCGTCAGCATAATCACGTCATGCTTATTAATGAAGTGGTCTACTTTATCTTTAATCGTTGGAGAAATCTCATGTAAGATTTCATCTACTGTGACATATTCAATGCCACGTTTTTCCGCGTAATCAAATAAATGTTTTGTGTTGCTCGCAGGTTGAATACCTAAAACAAAGTAATGCGCATTGTCATCTTCTTCTAAAATTTGTCTGAAACTTGTTCCTGAAGTGGATGATTCTGCTTCTCTTGTATCAAAATGCGCATCAATATTAATAACGCCAATAGATGCATCTGGATGCGGTTTACGCATGGCTAAATACTGTGCATAAGCAATATCATGTCCGCCTCCGATTAATAATGAATAATTATGATTGTCAAACATTTTTGAAGCTAAGTCTGCATATTCTTCTTGTGTTTCAATCAATGCGTCATGATCATGATAGACATTGCCATAATCATAAACTGAGCAAGGTGTTAACACTGATAAGTTCGCAAATGCTTTACGTATCGCATCTGGTCCCTCTTGTGCACCTACGCGGCCATTGTTCAGTTCTACCCCTTTATCTACAGCGTAGCCTAAAATGCCAGTTCCTTGTTTTCGATCAAAATTTGTTTCATTGATATCTTTTAGTTCAATTGTTTGGAAGTGTCTGAATTGCGATGAATCTGTTTCACTATCCACTCTACCTGTCCATAAATCTTTGTTGGCTTGCTTATACATGTTCCACATCCTCCTTAAGTCATACCTTGTGAATCATTATATACATTTCTTAACAGTCTATTCTACTTTTTGCATACCCTTTTCTGAAAAAATTTAAAACGCTTACACTTAAGACTATTGTATTCAACCTTTACAACGAGATTTCATTTAGAAGTCATTTCAGGGGAAGTGATTTATTTATGTTTTATTGAGATGTATAATACTATTAGGTTATTATGTATATCCATACGCTTAAAAATACGGTTAAAACTCTCAATACATACTTAAGGGTTCACTCTGTTTGTAATGTATTATATGATAGAAGTTAATATAAAAATGTATGGATATCGCCGTAATTATTGGAGGTTTCATAATGGACACGAAACGCATATCAGGTTTCCAATGGGCTATGACGATCTTTGTCTTCTATGTACTTGCATACGCACTCCCATTGGTACTGAAAGATTTTCAAGGCCAAGTTCCATTCAAACGCTTTGTCTTTGATTTGAGTACACTTGCGCCATTTATCGCAGCTATTATCTGCTTAATTGTATTTCGAAATAAACGCGCTCAGCTCGCAAGTTTAAAATTCACAATCAGTTTTAAAGTGATTGAACGCATTATTTTAGCTTTAATCTTACCGCTTGTGATTTGTATTATTTGTATGTTTGCCTTTAATACTTACGCAGACAGTTTTATTATTTTACAATCTAAAAACTTATCTGTGTCTGTCACATCTATTTTAATCGGACATCTTTTAATGGCATTCTTTGTAGAATTCGGTTTCCGTTCATACTTGCAAAATGTCGTAGAAACAAAAACGAATACGTTATTCGCATCTATCCTGATCGGTATCCTATATGCCTTATGGAATGTGAATACGACTTATACATTAGAATTCACATTATATAACTTGTTGTATCACTTCGCATTCTCAATGATTATCGGCGAATTGATCAGAGGTACTAAAGGACGTACAATTTACATTGCTGTAGCATTCCATGCTTTAATGTCATTTGGATTAGTCTTCTTCTTCAGTGAAGAACTAGGAGACGTCTTCTCTATGAAAGTAATCGCATTAAGCACAGCACTTGTAGGCGCTGTTTTCATCTTACTCAGTCTGCTTATCAGAGCAGCTTTCTATTTCTTCACAAAAGATTCTTTAGAGGAAGTTGAACCGAACAATCCTTTAGACTATCCAAAAGATGAAGAAGACGAAGATGTTGCAGTATCAGAAACTGCACAAACAGAAGAAACTACACCAGTCACTGAAGATACAGAGCCTGAACATTCAACAGACGATTCTGAATCTATCAAAGACGATGAACCCGCACAAACTAAAGACACAGACGAACCTAAATAAGTGAATCGCTATATTATAAAAGTGCTGGCAGATATCATTCAGTTATCTGTCAGCGCTTCTTTTTAACCTATTCATTTAAATAAAATAAGTCTCTTTAGACCTTATCAATAATTTCGACACCTTCTTGTTTACCGACAATTACACGGTCAGCAAGATCTAAGAAGTATCCAGTTTCTAATACACCTGTTAAATGAATTAAATATTCATGCATGTCATATGGATCAGTGTTTGGTGGTAATTCAACATCTAAAATATAATTATCATTATCTGTGATAAAGGTAATGTCTTCCACGTTACGACGTGATACTTTTGCTTTAGTATCTTTCTCTATTTTTTTCGCTACTAGCATCCAGTTGAAGCGATCAACTTCTACTGGCAATTTAAAAGTTTGGCCTAAGTAGTCTACTTGTTTCGTTTCATCTGCGATGACCACAAAGCGTTCAGCCATTTCATCAATAACTTTTTCACGAAACAGTGCACCACCGCCGCCTTTGATTAAATTTAATTGCGGATCAAATTCATCTGCACCATCAATCGCCACATCAATATGCTCGACATCATTGACGTTAACAATCGTAATCCCTAATTCTTTCGCAAGCAATGCGGTTTTATTAGACGTACAAACGCCTGTAATTGTAGCGCCATCATCTAATAATTTCGCGATATGCGGTAATAAGAGTTCAATCGTGCTGCCTGTACCAATACCGACAACCATACCATCTTTAATTTCTGAGACTGCGTCTTTCACAGTTTGTAATTTTAACGCTCTAACATCCATCACTGAATACTCCTTGTCATTATATTACTCAGATTTTTCTATAATTTGATACGTTGTTTTAGAAAAGAATGTGTCACCTTTACGTAAAATAGAAGGTGCTTCTTCTCCTAGTAAATTAATATCATTTGGTAAGCATTGTGCTTCTAAAGTAAAACCTGAGTGTGGTTTATAAATGTTCATATCACTTTCCCAATTGCTGGTTTCATTAAAAGTAAAGATAACCACATGTGGCATATCTGTTTTCATTTTCAATAAGAATTGGCTATTTTCAACAGTCAGTTCATCACCGATTGTAAATGGATGATCTAAGCCATGATAACGTTCAATTTGAGCATGTAATCGTTCATCTTCAGCTTTGCCGATATCTTCAAATCGCATTGATTGTTTACCTAATACCTGAATTAAATCTACATTATCATTAAGCGTTGGTAAATTCTTGTCATTTAATAAATGCATTTTCAATGTTGAACTTGTTAAGATATGGTTGTTTACCTCTTTATTATCTCTGTTCAAGTTGAAATAAACGTGGTTAGTCGGATTAAATAACGTTGTTTCTGTTGCTTCTGCACTATATTCAATCGTCCATCGATTGTCGATATCATACGTATGTATAATCTTTAGTTTAATATCGCCCGGGTAATGATCATCTGCTGATTTAACAGTTGTAGTAAAGATAATTTGAATATAGCCGCCATTGTCATCTTTAATTTCATAATCAAAATAGTGTTTATTAATTCCGTGAAAACCGCCGTGTAAATGATGAGGCGGATCATTTTGTTCAAGTTGGTAAGTTTTACCCTCTAATTCAAAACGTCCGTCTTCAATACGTCCCCCAAAACGACCGACGCTTGCGCCGAAGTAATACGGATTTTCATGGTAATACTCATCCGCTTCAACGACATTTCCTAACACAATATTATTATCTTCATACTTCCAAGACACAATACGCGCCCCAAAATTTGAAAAGATAATTTTCGCTTGGTCGTTATCAACCTTGATTAAATCCAAACCGTTTCTTTGGTGCTCCACTTCTGTAAACATCATTTCAATACACCCTTTCCTTGCCCGATGAAAATCATCAGCCTCTATCAGGCAGCAACATAATCAAGACACCGATAATACATACAATGCCGCCGATGACATCATATTTATCTGGCATCTGTTTATCAAAAACATATCCCCATATAATACTCATGACAATGAACACACCGCCATATGCTGCATATACTCTGCTGAATGTTGGAAATACTTGGAATGTTGCGATGATACCGTATGTAATTAACAGGATACCTCCAAGCATCCCTAACAACGGTGATTGTGCATCTCTCAACCACAACCAAATTAAATAACCGCCGCCGATTTCACACAGCCCTGCTAAAATAAAAATTGCAATTGGATACATCATATACTGACTGCCACCTATTTTTTATAATACTTTCCTCACTTTATATTTTAACAATAAGGCGCATGGTTTACTAGATGAAATACAGTAAACCATGCGCCATTTAGAAATCTTTTTATAGGATTGTCATTTTTATTTTTTAATTGCACGTTTCAACGCTTTAAAGATATTCTTATCGAACGTTAAAACTGAATCACGATAACTTCTCACTGCTATCCATACGAGTAAAACAAGTACGATTACAGATAAACCCATGCTCACTATGATTTCCCATAGTTCCAAATTCGGTGTCGAAGCTCTAACAAATAATAAGAATGGTGATAACAATGGAATAAAGCTTGCTACTTTAGCTAACATCATATCTGGATTGTTCATACTGAATAATGCGATATAAAAAGCAATGAAACTAATAATTGTCATCGGCATCAACGACTGATTTAAATCTTCAATACGTGTCGCAAGTGCGCCTAAAATTGTTCCTAATACAGTATATGAAACCACGCCGATAATGATAGAAAGTACGCCGACAATAATCAATCGTGTTGTCGTAGGTGTCATAGTCATATCAAACTTTTTCATTAAGTCGCCTGCATCTGAAAAATACAGTGCTGCGGCACCAATCACAACTAAAATCAACACTTGTGTAAAAGCGACACAAATCATCGCTAGAATTTTAGCTAAGATATGCTTCACAGGTGAAATACTCGTAATGACCATTTCAATAACGCGTGATGTTTTTTCTGTCGCAACTTCCATCGCTACTTGGTTGGCATAGTTCATAATCACCAGGAACATCAACATGATGCCCGCATATAAAATAATCCAATTTAAAAATTTATTGCTTTGAGAAGTATCTGAGCCACCTTTACCGATTGCTTTTGAAGTGACTTCACTTTTTTGTTGTAAATCAGAAAGTTCTTTTGGACTTAAATTAATTTGTTGCGCTGCTGCTTGGGTTTGAATCGGTGTTAAAATACTTTCTAATTTTTGAACACTCTCATCAGAAGGTGCGTCTTTACTAACAACTTCGCCTTTAATTTTTTGTCCTTGTTGATCAATGATATAAGCTTTATCAATTTTATCTTTCTTTATTTCTTTTAACGCTTGTTCTTTAGATAAGATTTTAAATTCTGTACCTTTTTCTTCAATATGTTTGCTTTGTGCTTTGACCATTTGCGCAATTTTCGGTTCATTAGAAGCAATGCCGATTTTATCTGGCCCGTTATCAAACAAATCGATAATCT
The DNA here is from genome assembly GCF_001812305.1 of Staphylococcus sp. HMSC056G08. Lineage (NCBI taxonomy): Bacteria > Bacillati > Bacillota > Bacilli > Caryophanales > Staphylococcaceae > Staphylococcus > Staphylococcus sp. HMSC056G08. Next base: position 19,377 of record NZ_KV808447.1, on the reverse strand, counting down.
TATTGAAGTTAGCTGCCGCAATAATAATCACTGCTAAAATGACCGTCATAATGATAAATGCGCGTGATTTCACTTTATTCTTATACGTCAAATTGAACGTAGCTAAAAATTTATTCATGAATATCACCTACCTGTTGAATAAAAATATCTTGAATTGAAGGTTCAAGCACTTGGAATCGTTTCACAAACCCATGTTGAGCTACTACGTCAAAGACACGTTTTGCGGCTGCTTGATTTTCTACAGAAACAGTAATCATACGTTTTGAACGTTCTACACGTGTAACACCTTCAACTTCTTCTAAATTTTCTAAAGCATCTTCAGTTTCAATCACAATTTTCTTCAAATCAAATTGATCTTTAATCGATTGTATGTCGCCTTGTAAAACTAAATCACCATGATTCAAAATACAGATATCATCACACAGTTCTTCTATATGCTCCATACGATGTGAACTGAAAATAATAGTAGTCCCTTGTTCGTTCAGATCTTTAACTGCTGATTTTAATAATTCTACATTTACTGGATCTAAACCACTGAAAGGTTCATCTAAAATCAATAATTCAGGTTTATGAATCAAACTAGCTAACAATTGAATTTTTTGTTGGTTACCTTTAGATAATGATTCAATTTTCTTATCTCTGTTCTCGTTAATCTCAAAGCGATTTAACCAATAGTCTAACGCTTGATTAAAATCTTTTTTTGACATTCCTTTTAAAGTCGCAAGATAACGCAACTCATCTGCGACTTTCATTTTTGGATGCAAACCACGTTCTTCAGGCAGATAACCTACTTGGTTAAACATATGTTCACCCATCTTTTCACCATTATATGTAACGATCCCTTTTGTCAATGGTGTCAGTCCTAAAATCATGCGGAATGTTGTCGTCTTCCCAGCACCATTTCGTCCTAAGAACCCTAACATCTTCCCTTTTTCAAGTGTTAATGAAATATCGTTGACCACTGTCTTATCGCCATATTGCTTTGTCACATCTTCTAAAACTAAAGCCATCGTACATCACTCCTTATCGTTGGTGTTGGAAAAGCAACTCTGTTAATCACATACCATAAGCATATGATAATAATATTATTAAATATCTAACTTTACAAACTGTTCACAAAGAATTTACACTTATTTGCTTTTATAATACTTGTGAATTTTTATGTAATAAAAACTAACATTAAAGACAAACAAGATAAATAGCAGTGTTAAAGCTAATGATTGTGTATGACCTGTAATTGCTGAATAGAATGCCAATACGAGAATCAAAATAGTTAATGCAAGTAAGTTATATTGAAATAACTTAAATATCGCTGAAAATGTAACATATCTCTCGCCTTCATCCATCGCTTTCATCATTTTATCTCCATATTGTTCATCATTAGGATTTGGTAATCTTGAATCTAATTTAGGCAAATAGATTTGATACATCACACTAAAAATTGATGAAATTAAAAAAGGGATGACTGAAACCTCCCAATGATTATTGGCAAATTTAAACGTAGTGACTAAAATAATATTCGCTAACGCAACAAATGTACTGAGATGGCTCAATACTGAAGCGTTGAAAAACTTACGATTGAACAAAGTATCATAATGATCTCCTAACACTTCATCTTCTTCTGAAAGATGCTTGTAATTTTTAGCTTGGGATAGCTGCAATTTCATTACAATACCAATACCTATAATTAAAAGTATAGTAAACAGTGTGGTAATAATGGTTGCTTGAAAATCGAACAGTTGTAACGATGAATGGTTACCTAGAAAACTGAAGTGTAATCCTACACATCCGCCTGCTAGTCCACCTAATGTGATTTTCCCTGCATATTTCCAATTCTTTTTCGTGCTACTCATAGTCGTCCTCCTCGAAAATGAAAATATCTTCAATGCGTTCTCCGAATATCCGCGCAATTTTTGCGGCAGTCAGTACGGAAGGCATAAATTCATTTCGTTCAATTAATGAGACGGTTTGTCGTGAAATCCCTGCTTTTTTCGCAAGTTGTGTTTGATTATAGCCATCTCGTGCCCGCAATTCTTTTAATCGTGTTTTCATGCGCCTTACCTCCGTTAATACACATGCTATATGATAATAGTCAATTTGACAAGTATATTAGTCAAATTGACATATATAATAAACAAAAAGACGATACCTTCTATATAAAAGTATCGTCCATGTTGTTATTTTGTTATTCGATTTTAGGCGTGTTTGTAACGTTGCCCAACAGGCTCTGGGCCATAAGCATTGTGACCTTCTTGTGACTTTTGTACACCTACGACAATCACCCAAATTACAAATACTAGCTGTGCAATAGAGATAATGGCATCTACAATTGTAGCAAACATGCCATCTCCTAAATCCACAAATAAAAGAATACGTTCTATTACTAATAGCGCAGAAAAGATAATTGGGACCACCATTGTATTGCCTGTATCATGGAAACGTCTTGTAAGCAAAGCGACCCCTGGAATGAAGCTTGCAATTTCAAAAAGTGTTGTTAAACCAAAAGAAGTATTATCAAAATTTTGATTCAAACCTAATAAAGCATCCAGACTATTCAATACAATGTTAATAATCATTGTCCATAGTACCATAAACCAGAACTCTGAACGTCGTGATCTCCCGTTGAAATTAATGTAACGTTTCCAGAATAAAACAAAAGCTTCTACGAATCCGACACTCTTTTTGTGTTGTTCATGCATCGTATATCTCCTCCATTTTTTAGATTCTATATGAACTACTTTCTAATAGATGCTTATCTCAATAAACGCTAGCAAAATTAAAAATCTGAACCTGAATCATGACTGGTCGTACTGCCTTTTGTCGATTGAACTGATTTAGCATGCGATGTATTAGAGGCTGGCGCATTACCTTGTTCAAAGCGATGCACATAAGGACTGCGACCATATTTATTATCTTTATCTTGACTCGGTAGACAAAGCACTACAAGGACATAAATCCACAAACCTAAATAGACCAAGCTGATAATTAAAAATATAATTAACGCTGGTGTTAGTTCAGTTGATTCATCCATATTAAGTACAAAATTAAACACATTCATCACAATGCTCAATACGAACATAACAATCGGCGTCACCATAGTTCTGCCTGTATCATGAAAACGTCTGATCATAACAGCCCAAGTTGGAATAAATGTAGCTAAGGCAAACAATACATAAACCAACATGCAGATGAGGAATAAAATCATACCCATAACTGCTACTCCACTGGAATCAACTGCAGCCCCACCGACTAAAAATATGGTTCCTAAAATCATCACAAAAGTTAATGGCGCATATAAAATCAACATCCATAACGCCGCAAACCAATATTCTGAGCGTGTCGATCTGCCTGTAAAATTAACATAATTTTTCCAGAAAAGTTTAAACGCTTCTAAAAACCCAACACGTCTTATCATACACATCCTCCTCTCTCTAACTTTTTGTTTTACGATACTTCTATGTATTACAACTTACTCTTTTATGTCTTTTAAAAGGTAATAGTTATTTAAAACTATTCTTTTTATTTTAACAGATTTATTGTAAAATTAGCATAGTTTTTCTGAACTTTACAATATCTACAAACTTCTTCTTCAAACGAAATATTGTTTTTCCTTATCATCTTTGCGTAAAATAGAAAGTACTGTATTAAATAGATGAGGAGGAAAGTCATGGATTTTATTCATCGCACAACCGAGGAAATCGCACGTGATCTATTAGGAGTTAAAGTCCAATTCGACGATGGTGAACAAACGTATGCAGGTTATATCGTTGAAACAGAAGCCTATTTAGGCGATGTTGATCAAGCTGCTCATACGTACAATGGACGAAATACACCTCGTGTACAATCCATGTATAAAGATGGCGGTACAATCTATGCACATGTCATGCATACACATCTATTAATCAACTTTGTGACACAACCAGCAGGTACTGCCCAAGGGGTACTAATCCGTGCACTAGAACCCGAAACGATTACTGAACAAATGAAAGAAAATCGTAACGGTAAAGATGGTATAGATTTAACAAACGGTCCAGGTAAATGGACACGTGCCTTTAATATGACAATGGCCTTAGATGGTTTTAAATTAAATGAAGGCCCTCTAAAAATCGATACAAAACAACGTCGTTATCCAGTTGACATTGTTGAAAGTCCACGTATCGGCATTCCTAATAAAGGCGAATGGACACATAAACCATTACGCTTTACTGTAGAGGGTAACCCTTACGTTTCACGTATGCGGAAATCTGAGATGAAACCCGCACAAGAAACTTGGAAATCTTAAATGGATACTAAATTTAATAGTTATTGATAAACGAAAAAAGTGGTCCTCCTTATGTTCAGGAGAGACCACTTTTTTCATAGTTCTATAATGGTATTTGTTTGTAGAGATAAAGGTACATTGATGACACGTTGATTCAGCGAACCTTTGAATGCTAAGCCTGGTTGATAAAGTTGTTGGACAAAAGGTCCATCTACTAAGACATCAATTTGTTTTAAAAGTTCTTTACGTGCTTTTGTATTATGTTTTAAATTCTCAAACATAAAACCAGACCAAACCCAAATCGTTTTAGTATGACCAAAACGTGCTCTGAATGCTTCAATCAAGGGTTGGATAATGTCTATATTACAAAATGGTTCGCCGCCTAACAGGCTTAACCCAGCAATATAATCTGGTGCACAAGCATCAAGGATTTGAGTCAACGTTTCATCTGTAAAAGGTGTGCCATATTTAAATTTTTGTGCTGCGACATTATAACAGCCGGCACATGCAAAAGGACAACCTGATACATACACACTGCATCTGACCCCTTCTCCATCCACAAACGATTCTTCTTCAATCTTTGCGAGATAACCTTGTCCAGTTTCAACTTGTGCATATAACATCGTTATTCGTTTCCTTTCATATGTTTCACACGTGCAGCAATTTCTTTATGACGCCCTTCAATCGTTGGTCTTTGAACAGGATTACCAAGATAGCCGCAAGTTCTTTTAACCACATCTACTGTATCAGGATCATGATTACCGCAATGTGGACATTCATAGCCATGTGCTGTTGTTTTAAAGTCCCCTTCAAATCCGCATTCATAGCATTTGTCTATCGGCGCATTCGTACCTAAATAACTGACTTTATCATATGAATAGTCCCATACCGCTTCTAGCGCCTTTGTATTATGTGTTAATTTAGGATACTCACAATAATGAATATAACCGCCGCTCGCTAAGAAAGGATAATCTTTTTCAAAATCCAATTTTTCAAACGGTGACACTGCTTTACGTACATCGTAATGGAAAGAGTTTTGGTAATAGCCTTTATCTGTGATATTTGGGATTAATCCAAAACGTTCTGTATCCAAACGACAGAATCGATCTGTTAATGATTCACTTGGTGTACTGTATAAGCTGAAGAAAATATCGTAATCATCTGTCCATTGATATTGGAAATCTTTCATGCGTCTTAAAATGTCTAATGTGAATGTTTTCGCTTCTGGATTTGTTTCCCAGTTAGGTCCATAAAAAACAGTTGCTGCTTCATAAAGACCAATATAGCCCATAGATATAGTTGCGCGTTTATGTTTGAATAATTCCATCACATTATCATCTTCTTTTAAGCGATTATGGAATGCACCGCTTTTATAAAGGATTGGTGCGTTATTTGGAATCACAGATTGAATACGTTCAATGCGATAAACTAATGCATCATGAATCAATGTCATACGTTCATCAAGTAATCTCCAGAATGCAGCTGGATCGCCTTCTGTTTCAATCGCAATACGCGGTAAGTTCAAAGTAACAACACCTAAATTACAACGACCGCTGTTTTCATTTTCACCTTTTTCGTTTTGCCATGCTGGTAAGAATGAACGACAACCCATTGGCGCTTTAAAATCACCTAAAATTTCAACGGTTTTATCATAGTTCAAAATATCTGGATACATACGTTTAGTAGAACATTCTAAAGCTAACTGTTTTACATCATAGTTGATATCTTCAGGCGCAAAATTGACACCTTTTTTAATGGAGTAAACCAATTTAGGGAAAATGGCAGTCACATGATGATGCCCTAAACCTTGAATACGAGTTTTCAAGATTGCCTTTTGAATCATTCGGCTGTATGTATCTGTGCCTAAGCCGAAACCTAGTGTCACGAAAGGTGTTTGTCCATTAGACGTATAAAGTGTATTAATTTCATATTCTAAACTTTGCATCGCATCTTTAATATCTTTTTCAGTTTGCGTACGGACATAATCATCCAATTGTTCAGGATATACAAACTTTTCTCCGATTTTGCGATGTTTTCTGGCGTTACATTCTGCATATTGACTTAATACTTCATCAATACGATCAACTGTACAACCACCATATTGACTGCTTGATACGTTCGCAATAATTTGAACGATTTGTGCTGTCGCAGTTTGAATGGACTTTGGTGATTCTACTTGTGCATTACCAATTTCAAACCCTTTTTCCAACATCCCTTTAATATCAATCAAGCAACAGTTTGTTAGAGGTTGGAATGGGTGATAATCTAAATCATGGAAATGAATATCTCCATTTAAATGTGCTGCTGCCACATGTTTTGGTAATAAGTGTTCTAAGGCATATGATTTTGAAACGACACCTGCAGTTAAGTCACGCATTGTCGTAAATGTTTCACTGTCTTTATTCGCGTTTTCATTAACTACTGTCGGATCTTTATTAATTAAGCGACTTAAGCTCTCTTCTAGTTTCAACATAGAATTCCCCTTTTCCACTATATCTTGTGTTCTAAATACTAAATTACCACAATATATAGAATTTAGAAGAGGATAGCCATACTTTTAACAGATATGTCAAAATGTTGTGGCTTTATTTTGAATAGAGTATTTAGGACGACTCTATTTCCAACTTTTTCTAACTACGCAAAAATGCCCTCATCTATATATCATAGACAAGGACATCTCATCAATTCACAAAAACTATTACAATCTGTAAATAGTCTACCCTAAGTTTCTAAATCATTTTGCTTATTTAATCTGTCACATTGCTTATGTTGGAGTCACACACAAACAACTGTCAAGACTCATCCTTTATTACTTTGGATGTAATCATTCATGTATATATGTTAACATTCTTTGAAAAAAGTTAGTGTCCATATTTTAAAATTTAGAGTTGAAGCACTGTATGATAGTTTATTTAACAGTCCGACCACTCAAAATCACGTAGAAGTTTTTAAGATAAAGCATTCATTAAAAATACGTTCAATTTTGAAATTTTGTAAATTATGATGAGTCAGTTGACAGCTTAAATAAGCAGTATATATATAATTCTCGCCACTAATCAAATAGTTGGTTATGTCGTATATATATTTTGTCGATGAACGACTCAACTCTATACGCAAATCCTGATTGATGTCTATTATCATAGCGGTATTTGTCTCGGGTGTTATGACAACCAAATGATACTTCACATTATTTTCAGCACGATTAACTTTAAAAGTATGACTGGCTGTAATAATATTCGTGTTGATATTGTTTTCGAGAGAAACATTCCAATTATTTAACTCAACTTCTATACTGATGTGTAGCCCTGAGATGTGATGTTGGTTCTTATCATAATAGTATAAAAACGGTTCAACAACTGGTGATGTCGGTTCTATCAGCACGGTTTCTTTGAATTGTGAATAACTAGGTCTCACTCCCTGACCCCCTTCGACAGAGAATTAATATACTCCTATTATAAATTCAGCTCAGTTTCTAAAGATAGATATAAATCAATACACATTTATGTCAAAATGTTTCTTATAGGTACTAAATAATACTCATCTGTAATTTTGTTATTTACCAATCATTTTATTTTGTACAATCCATCATTTTTTATGAATCTAATTGCTTTGTGCAAATTAATGTTCTATAATAAGTGTAAGCGTTGCCAGAGCCTATGGACTCAAAGGTCCAGCTCTTCGTGATTGCCTATACCAAAACCAATTTGTTACTAAAAAAGCGGTTCAACCCTCTACCAGTTGAACCGCTCTCCTTATATTTCCACTTATTTTTGTATATTTTCATACAATGATTCTTGTGCTATTTTCTATTTTAATCCACGTTGTTCTATCCAATTTTTTAGATATTGATCAAAAATGACTGACGTTTGTTGTAAATCTTGAATATTTGATGCATCCAACATCGTCGCAATTCGTTTCATTTGTTCAAGAAACGCTTCTACATATTCTACAGTTTGTGTAATCCCATTATTTTCAACTTGTTCTAAGAAAGGTCGAGACATACCTACTGCATCTGCACCTAGCGCAATACATTTCACAGCATCCAGCGGGTTACGTACACCGCCGCTCGCAAATACAATCATTTTATTTTGTAGTGATTGGCTTTCTAATAAAGATTCGACTGTTGATTGTCCCCAATTTTGAAGGTAAGACATATCTTTTAAATCACGGCGTTCATTTTCGATATTAACAAAGTTCGTACCGCCGCGGCCGCTGACATCTACATAACGTACACCGATTTCATATAGAGCTTCTATCGTTTCTTTGCTCATACCGAAACCGACCTCTTTCACAATCACAGGTACATCAACTGTTTGAACAATTAAGCTCAAGTTTTCCATCCAATTTGAAAATGTACGATTACCTTCTGGCATTACAAGTTCTTGTGGTGCATTGACATGTACTTGCAGTGCATTTGCATCCAACATCTCTACAGATTTCTTAGCTAAGTCTGCAGGCACATCTGCACCGACATTACTAAACAAAATACCTTCTGGATTCTTTTCTCTTACAATATTGAATGAATCTGCAGTTTTTGGATTACGTAATGCAGCATGTGTTGAACCTACCGCAATTGCAAGCCCTGTCTCTCTCGCAACTACCGCAAGCTTTTCGTTGATTTGTTTTGTCCATTCACTGCCGCCTGTCATGGCATTAATGTATAGGGGTGAACTTAAGTCAAAGTCTGGTAATTTGACTGATAAATCTACTTGGTCTACATCCACGCTCGGAATAGAATGATGAACAAATCTGACACGATCAAAATCAGTTAGTTTCGGATCAGTTTGTGCCATCGCAATTTTTACGTGATCATCTTTTCGTTGTTCCCTTTTAGAGTCGCTCATTGTCTTTCCTACTTTCTTTTCTTTCATGTATTAGTGATAGTGTATCAATCAACTGACATTCGTTCCAGTTTTTAATGTTCCCATTTCAAATCATGCTAAAGCATATTTTTACGTTTGAAGAACCAAAGGCACCATAACGTAATTAGCACCATCAATCCTAGGCATATAAAGTAACCATAATGCCATTTCAATTCTGGCATATATTCAAAGTTCATTCCGTATATCCCCGCAAGCAATGTTAATGGCATGAAAATCATTGAAACAATAGTTAATATCTGCATGACATGGTTCATTCTATATGTAGTATATGATTCAAAATTGTCTCTGATTTCTTTCGTGATATCCTGCGCTGTTCTCAACATATTTTCTTCTTTGACGATATGATCTTTAATATGTTGAATATACATTCTATGCCTTTCATCTCTCACTAAAGCACTCGAATATTGCAACGTATCAATCAACTCTTTCATTGGCATGATGATTCGGTTCATCTTGATAATATCAGAACGTAAATCAAACAAATCGTCCATCATATACTTGTTGGTACGTTCTCCTCCATGTTCATCTTCAAACATAAACACTTTATCTGATATCTTTTCCACGTGATTGAAATATTCATCCACAATATGGTCAAGGATATATAGAACGATATCATCGCAATCTAAATCTTTATCGAAATGAGCAGTGACTTGCTTGTGAACTGCTTCAATTTCATCAATCGGCTGATGATGATATGTGATTAAGATATTGTTTTTAATGAAAATATTCAAGACTTCAACTTGATAGTTTTGTTCTGAAAGTCGATGAAACACGATATTTTGATATTCTCCATAATTCTTATACTTCGCCCTTGGATTAGCATGTATAGTATCATCAACTTCTAATGGGTTAAAATCAAAGTTATCTAATAAAAATTTATTTTCTTGTTCAGTCGGTTCATTCAAATCAAACCAAATCACCGTCGCATCTGACGGAATATCACGCTTGTCTTCTACTGTTTTGAAGCCATGTGAATGAGTTTGATAATATATGGACATACTCATGCGTTTCCCTCCCCTATGTCATAAAATTAGTTTATCATTTTTAGTATTAATTATGTTTGAAGTTATCCCTATTGATTTGTATATTATGGAGGGTTATAAAGTATAAAACAATACATGATAAATAAAAAAATAATAATCGGTAAAGGAGTTTTTTAATGAGCAACCTATTTACATTAACAGGTACAGTAGAAAAATCTATGATTGATCATAATCAGCATATGCATGATTCACAATATAACGAAGCGTTCAGCCAAGCAACGAATGAATTCAACTATAATAACGGTCTTTCATTAGACGAACGTAAGCAGTTAAACTACACGATTTTCACAATTGAAGAACACACAACATTCTTATCCCAGCTTAAGTTGGATGATAATTATCAAATTGATATTCATCTTTATAACTATGACTATAAGCGTCTGCATTTCTTTTTAATTATGCGCAACGAACAAGGCAACATTGTCGCAACGAATGAACAAATGATGATGGGTATCGATTGTGATAGTGAAAAATCAGCTCCTTTCCCAGAAACATTTATGCGCAATGTTGAACTTTACTACAACACACAACCTAAGGTTGATTGGCCAAAACAACTGGGACATCGTATTGAAATACCTCAAAAAGGAGATTCTAAATGAGTTTATCCCTTCAAGAAGAACTTCAAGTAACTTTGTTGGATTTAACGGACGATGTCAAAGTCGAACTTAGCGAGCTCAATCAACGCAAAGACAATGTAACTAAGGGGCCTGACTATAAATTATTTGAACGTGGTATTATGCATGCGATTATACAAGGTAAACGTCAAATGATAGATACGCTACAAAATCAATTACAAAGAACAGAAACCAATCAAGACATCACGACTTTAATTCAAAATACAAAACAAGATTTAACAACACAATTATCACAACTTCATAGTGAAATCCCATCAAACAACACGACCAACCAAACTTATTATGAAGAAGGTCTGGCTGTAGCACAACTCTACGAAACACAAGGAAAGTACTATGTGATTCAAGTCATCAGTGATAAAATATATACAATACAGTCAGAAGATAAGTTATAAGAATATATAAATCATTCTGTTCTTCTTTCTTCAAAGGGAGGTATTTGGTCCATTATGGCTCAAAATAATTTACGACGGGCTGATAAAGCTCCTTTAGATCGAGTACCGCTTCAACGCGGCCAGTATTTCGCACCTAAAAAGAAGCGTTCTTACGTCAGCTTAATCATTCAAATCATCGTATTGATTCTGACAATTATCTCGATTTACAGTATGCTGAAAGAACCTATTTTCAATATTTTACTCGTGAATGAACCCATTCGTTTTTCACAAATCTTGAATTTCCAAGAGACACTGCAAAACATCTCGAGTCAAAATGTTGATTTAACACAAATCAGCCAACTGCAAGATAATATCAGCAAATTGAAACTGGCCTTTTACGCCTTTTTCTTCGCAGGTATTCTCAGTTTGATTTTGACGGTTTTAACATTGATTTTTAATCGTACTGCGATAAAAATTGTCAATATGGTCTTAATCGCCATTATGTTTGCGATTCCTTTCGGCCTGGCTTATATCGTTGAAGAAACAGCGAAACGCGTATCTGAAACATTACAACAATACTTTATTAACCTCTCACCTGATAAAATCTTAGTCACAGGTGAAGCGATAAGTAATGCGACCGTATTACTCGCGTGTTGTTTCGGTTTACTCTTTATCAGCTTATTCTTCAGAAACCGTCGTATTCGAATTAAATAGTTAATGACTACGCAACAGCTCACACCGAGTTGTTGCTTTTTTATATTCAATTTTCTCAAACATTTAACTTTACAATAAACTCAATTCTCTTTATCATAGATATAGTTAACACCTCTCAACTAAAAAGTATGAGGAAATTTTATAAAAAAGGAGTCAATATAGAAAATGAAAACAATATTGAAATTCAGATGGCTAATTTCAATTATTGTTGTGATAATGGTGGCTTGTACTTTAATTTTCGCACCTAATTTAACAAAATTAGCTGAAGATAAAGGTGATATAAAGCCTCCTGATAATATGACCTCACAACAATATACAAATAAATTAAAAGCAGTCGGTGCTGATTCCGAAAGTATCAGCGCTGTCGTCAAGTTAGATCGACCTCTAGATAAAACAAGTCGTCAACAGCTTAAAGACTATGTTAAAGACATCAAAAAAGTGAAACATGTTGAAAATGTCATTAATCCTGTCGAAAGTAAGGACATTGAAGACAAATTAGTGGCAGATAATAAAAAAACTGTGCTCATTCCTATAGAAACGACAGATGATAAAACTAAGACTTTAAATGCTGCGGATGATATCAATCATATTCATCAAGACTTTAAGTCTTCTTATTTAACTGGTAATGAAATCATCAATGATGACATCAACAAGAGTGTGAACGAAGGCCTGCAGAAGACTGAAATTATTACAGTCATTTTAATTCTCGGTATTTTATTCTTAGTATTCCGTTCTGTAGTTACACCTTTTGTACCATTACTTTTAGTTGGTATTTCTTATTTATTCTCACAAGGTATTTTGGCACTGCTTGTTAAATATATCGATTTTCCAATTTCCATCTATATTCAACCGTTCTTAATCGCGTTGCTGTTTGGTATTGGTACGGATTACTGTATTTTATTACTTAACCGTTATAAAGAAGAGTTGAGTAAAAAACAATCCAATTATCAAGCTGTATTTAACACTTTCAAAAATGGCGGACGCACGATTTTAATCTGTGCCATTACAGTATTAGTCGGCTTTGCGGCATTATTCTTTGTAGAGTTTAGTCTCTTCCGTTCAGCGATGGGTATCGCAATCGGTGTGCTATGTCTGATGATTATCTTATTCACCTTGCTGCCTACACTATTAATGGTAACGGGTGAAAAAATATTCTGGCCAAGCAGAAATGCTGGTACACACAAAGATAGTAAATTATGGGGCACGTTGGGCCAATTTACAACGAAACGTTCTTTCTTAGGCCTTGTCATTGTGTTAGTAATTTTGGTACCAATTATTATTTTCGCACCTAATAAAATTTCATTCGACAATACTAATGAAATCAGTAATCAATATGATTCCATCAAAGCCATCAATATCATTAAAGATGACTTCACTATGGGACAAGCATTCCCAGTAAATATTGCAATCGCAGATGATCATAAACTGACAACTTCTAAAGGTGTGAATGATGCTGAAGTCTTGGCACAATCAATTGAAAAAATAAAAGGTGTCGATAGTGTCAGCACGATTACACGCCCTACCGGAGAACCGATTAAATCTCTTTCAGCATCGCATCAACTAGATGTCATTCAAGGCAAGTTAAATGAAACGAATCAAGGACTCGATCAAGTCAACAATGGTTTAGGTGAGATGCGGTCACAAGTTAAACCTCTAACAGAACAACAACGTGTACAACAAATGCTGCAACAAAGTTCTCAACTTCCACCACAACAAGCTGTTCAACAAGTTACTGGACAGTCTGGTCAATTAGCACAAGGGTTAGAACAATCACAAAATGGTATTTCACAAGTTCAAGACGGACAAACTCAGATTCAACAACGCTTAAAAGAAATGGCCGATGACAAAAACATCGACAAGTCTGGTATGCATATCACAGATGATATGTTGAAAAATACAGATTTAAAAGATTCGGTTAAACAGTATAGCGAAGACAATGGTAAGGTACTCTTAATGACTGTTGAATTAAAAGGAGATCCTTTCTCTAAATCAGCTATGCAGACTGTAGATACGATACACGAAACTGTCGATCATCAAGTCAAAGGTACATCATTCGAAAACAGTGATATTGAGTTTGGTGGCACATCATCACAAAACAATGACTTAGAAAAAACAGTCAATAGTGATATGAGTAAAGCCATCGCATTGATTACAGTGTTCTTATTTATTGTACTGTTAATCTTTGAACGCTCAATTATTATGCCGATTTATATGATCGCATCTATTTTAATCACATATTATGCATCTATCGGTATTTCAAACTTAATCTTTACAAACTTATTTGATATGGGTGGCCTCTCATTAGTTGTTCCATTCTTCAGCTTTGTTGTACTCATGGCTTTAGGTATCGACTACGCAATCTTCTTAGTCAACCGCTTCACCGAAGAAGTCGAACAAGGTCATTCAGTCACTGACGCCATCATCACTTCAATGCGTAAGATGGGTACAGTTATCATGACCGCATGTGTCATTTTAGTCGGTACTGTCGCAGCACTTTATACTTCTGGTGCCTTAACACTTATGGAAATTGCGACTGTGATTATTATCGGACTTATCATTTATAACGTACTCTTATTACCACTCTTCATTCCTTCGGTTGCACAATCATTCAATCAAGGAAACTGGTGGCCATTTAAAGCACCTACGAAGAATTCTCAAACTAACACGTCAAATACAGACCCTACAAATTAAAAAATGAATCATAATTGAAGAAACGCCCCTGCGTAAAGGACGCAGAGGCGTTTTTATTAGAAAAAGCGACAGATACAGCACCTGTGCTTTCTTTATATCTTCAATATTTTTTAATGATCATGTTCTTGCGCAAATGCATCTGCTTTTTTCTTACTTTGAATAAAGAAACTAAGGAATAATGCGATAGCGCTAAATAATGTCGCAATCCAGAAAGCATCATTGACACCTTCAACTGTCGCAAGTTTATTTAAGAAGGTCATAATCACTTTCATTGCGCCTTCTTGACCGCCATATTGCATGGCCATTTCTTTCATTTGATCTTGAATCGCCGGATTCGTTTTATCTAAATCTTGTGCGAACGTATTCATGTGTTCAGTTGTTTGTGTCGTCATCACTGTAACGAGAATAGCTGTACCGATAGAACCCGCTAATTGACGCAATGTGTTCACTAAGGCATTACCATGTGAAATTAAACGTGCTGGCAATGCATTCATACCTGCTGTCATAATCGGCATCATAATAAATGCCATACCAAATGAACGTAAAATATAAATCCCCATAATATGCGAATACGGTGTATCCATTGTTAAATGCGTTAACTCCCATGTTCCGTATGTCATAACCGCGATACCAAATATCGCAAGTGGTTTAATACCTATCATGTCATACAATTTACCAGCAATTGGACCTAATAGTCCCATAACTAAAGCACCTGGTAATAGTAATAAACCTGAATCAATCGCGGTAAAACCACGTAAATCTTGTAAATAAATCGGTAATAATAACATACCGCCATATAAACTCATCATGACAATAACGTTAATAAGTGTTGTTAATGCATAAGTCGGAAACTTCAAGACTTCAAAGTTCAACATCGGCATCTTCATACGTAACTCTCTTAAGATGAATAAGATAATAAAGATAACTCCGATAGTAAATGAAACGATAATTTCATTTGAACCCCAACCTGCATTACCTGCTTCACTAAAACCATACAGTAACGCGCCGAAGCCTAATGTACTGAAAATAATACCTGGGACATCTGCTTTAGGTTGAGACGTATGTTGATAAATTTTGAAACCGAAATAACCGACAACAATCGCCACAATACCGATAAAGAACATACCGTAAAACATAAGATTCCAGTGATAGTTTTGAACGATATAACCTGATAATGTCGGGCCGATGGCTGGCGCTAAAATCATCGCAACGCCCATCACACCCATAGCCATACCACGTTTAGCCGGTGGGAAAATCGTCATAATCACATTAGAACCTAGCGGCATTAATATCCCTGCACCCGCTGCTTGAAGCACACGGCCAGTCATCATAACTGGGAAGTTCATCGCAATCCCGCACACTAATGAGCCGAGTGTGAAAATAACAAGTGAGAACAAGTATAATTTACGGTAAGAAAAACGGTCGAATAAAAAGGCACTGACCGGAATTAAAATACCGTTTACCAACATAAAACCAGTCATCAACCATTGACCTGTTGACGCGGTAATATTGAAATCACTGTTGATTTTAGGCAACGCCACATTTAATAATGTTTGGTTTAAAATCGCAATAAACATCCCAAACAACATCGCCGCAAGGACTTTATTACGTGTTGCACCTTTACCAAAACGATACATGACCGAATCGCCTTGTGCAGGTTGTTTTGTCTCTTCTGTTTCTGAGTTTTGTGTTGTTTCTTGTTCATATGTGGACTCAGTTTCTGTTTCATCTGAGTGAGTCTGTTTTAAGTCTGTCTCCTCTGTTGATTCATCTGATGTTTCTAAATCGCTCGCTTTAAATCTTGAAGGATCAGTATTTTGTTTGATGTGAGAGGGGTTAGGTTGACGTACTGATTGAGAAGTTTTACGTTTTCTTAAGAAAACATTGATCAGCAATACAATCAGTAATGCAACGACAATATATATAATTAAAGCAAGTGTCATAGATTGACCTCCTTACTTATGAATACTTACTTCAGCATTCATACCTGGAACCACTGATTTTGCCGGTGCATTTTCAAGTGAAATCTTCACAGGTACGACTTGTGATACTTTAGTATAGTTGCCGTCGCTATTAGATGAAGGCATTAAAGAGAAACTTGAAGCTGTCGCTTTACCGACTTGTTCTACTTTACCTTTCATTTTAGAATCTTGACCGTCAATTTTAACATCTACTTTTCTACCCTTTTCAACATCGCCAATGTCTGTCTCATCTACATTTGCGGTAATATATAATTCATCTAAATTATAAGCATATGCCATTGGAGAACCTGCTTGAACCATGCCGCCTTCTTGCGCATCTGTTTTCACAATAGTTCCGGCTTGAGGCATTTTAATATCCATTTTTTGTGGAGAACCGTCTTCTCCTTTACCTGCTACTTCTGCTATTTGTTCATCTTTTTTATAGTATTTATTTTCTTTGCCATCAAATGATTCTACTTTACCTGAAACAGGGCTCGCAATTTTAATTTGTTGACCATCTACTTTCGCGTTATCTGTTTTTATATAACTTGTTGCTTGGTTATAATAGTAAAATCCGCCGATGCCGATTAACACAAGCACTACGATTGTCACAATATTAATAATGATTAACTTCTTCATACATACTTTCCTCCTATTTGCTTTTCAAAGTCACTTTTAATAGTATAAAGACATGTAACTTAAAAAAACACCAACACTTTTAAAAAATGTGTCGGGCGATTCTAAAGTGTAACGAAGAGGTGCAGAGATGAAAAAGCGTGCTCGAATCAAAATATTTATAAATACAATTGGTCTGATGGAAAACTATGCGCCAGAAGAAATCACAATTAAAATGATTTGCGCATATAGTGGTATTAACCGTTCTACTTTTTATGACTACTTCCAAGATAAATACGATTTATTTGAACAGATTCAAAACTATCACATGTCGCGTTATCAAAAGTTAATGCACATTGTATATCAAGATTTTGAAACCATTAAAAAGGATAATCAAAAGCTGCTTCAGTTTTTCCGTATTATCTTCAGATACATTAATCGATTTCAACGATTTTTTCGTGCCATCTTTGTCACACATCCACAAAAAGATGTGATTATTAAATTCGTCACTTTTACACATGAATCTTACGAACGATTGTTGAATGATTATACACGTATTTCAGATAAGATTTACTTTGCACATTACTTAATCGGAGGCCAATTAGGTGTAATTCATACTTGGTTAAGACGTGATTGTACAGAAGCACCTGAAGCAATGGCACAAACGATGTTAGTCAATACTATTAAAATGAGACAACAAGCTTAAAATACTCAATAATAAGCAAAGAGGGAGCGTCTGACGAAGACACTTCCTCTTTTTATATGAATAAATAAAACACTGCTTTATATATTTTCACTACTCATTCTCTGATAGCGGCTGCGCAAAGACTCTGGCAGTAATCAAATGAAGTATTATTAATACTATTGATGCGATAAAAATGATAATTAAATAAGGGATATAACTGCTTTCACCCATTAAACCGACTAACGGTGTACTGATGCCTCCGATTAATGTTTGAACTAAACCGAGTAAACTA
This sequence comes from Staphylococcus sp. HMSC056G08, assembly GCF_001812305.1. NCBI lineage: Bacteria > Bacillati > Bacillota > Bacilli > Caryophanales > Staphylococcaceae > Staphylococcus > Staphylococcus sp. HMSC056G08. The sequence continues at coordinate 1,226 of NZ_KV808447.1, read as the reverse complement.
GAAGCACTGCCCCCGCCTCCTGTACGTTCATCCATCGCCACTGAAAATCCAAGTGTTGCGATACCTGTTACTGGGCTGACTAACACAAAGAAAGCTATGAATAAAAAGAAAATGGGCAAGTGGAAAATCAGCACAATTGAAATCAAGACAACTCCGACGAGTTGAACCCAAGTATAACCGCGCATTATTGCTAAAGGTGAAAAGTAATCAACTAATTTACCAGATAATTGTGATGAAATAATCAAGCCGATACCATTCACTGCGAACATAATACTGAACGCTTGTGGTGAAAGTGTATAAATACGTTGTGTAATAAAAGGAGAGGCTGAAATATAACTGAATAAAATCACAAAAGTCATACCTTGAAGCAACATTGGTAAAACAAATCTCGGGCGCTTCAACAAACGTTTGAATTGAATTAAAATTGATTTGATATCAGCTGGCTCTCTCGCTTGCTTACTTAATGATTCTGGCACACGTATAGAGGTACTGAATACCATAAAAATCCCGAAAATCGTTAAGATAATAAAGACCATATGCCATGTTGAAAATAATAGGATAATGCCGCCCAGTGCTGGCGCAATCACAGGTGCGACACCATTCACCAACATTAAAACAGCTAGGAATTTTGTTAAAGCTTTTCCATGATACATATCACTGGCAATCGCTCGTGAAATCACCGCAGCTGCCCCTGCACATAAACCTTGAATCAATCTTAAACTGATCATCATCGTGATATTCACTGAAAAAACAATACCTATACTTGCGATAGTATAGATGACCATCACTATAATTAAAGGTTGCTTTCTTCCATAAGCATCTGATAAAGGTCCCATAATCAAATTACCAAACGCTAATCCAACCATAAATAAAGTCAGTGTTAATTGTGCCGCAGATGCAGTTGTATTAAAATCCGATCTGATTTGCGGCAGCCCTGGTAAAAACATATCGATGGATAACGCACCGATGGCTGTCAGCGCCCCTAAGATAATAATCAAAAATGTAGGCGGTCGCTTTTGATATGTATGTACCTGACTCACAAACAATCCCCTTCTTTCTCTCTGTACAATTCAATTAATATCCTCATGTTATACCGATAGTCAAAATAATACAATGAAAATAAAACTCGTATTTCAAATAAACAAAACTACAAGTGACGTATATTAAATAAACTCCTCTCTATCCAATGGATAAAAAGGGCTCTATACTATTTAGGACTGGTGATA
>NZ_KV808446.1:109673-132152 GCF_001812305.1 Staphylococcus sp. HMSC056G08 | reverse complement strand
TTTTTGCTCACCAGTCCTATTTGACAGAGAGCCAGACTTTTTGGTATTGGACGTAACCAGAAATATAGTGTTCTATATCATCAATGCGCACACGATAACCATGGTGTTTGATAAAGAACGAACCAAGAATGCGTTTTGGGTTTTTAAAGTACATCGCAAGTTCTGGATAGAAGTATCCTGTACGTTGATAATCTGCACGTTTATGAATCGTTGTCATTAAGTCATCTACGTTAATCAATCGATCTACGATTTCCCCAAAACCCTTTTCTCTGGCTTTACGTACAATATGATACGTTGCCATCAACATCTCCATGAATGTTGGGAAAGTTGTAATACGATTCTTAATGTAGTCTAAATAACTAGAAACATTTCTAATTCCAAATTCTATATATTTCGCTTCAGGCGCAATTTGAATTAATTCATTCGTACAATAACCTAACCAATGATCATGGTTCTTCCAGTAACTTTGTGAAATGAATCGTTCAAACATATGACGTACTATTTCTAACCATTTTTCATTCTGATCAACTTGATAAAGTCGTAATAATCCTAACGCAGCTTCACCATCATAATAAATCACACGGAACTTTTCTTTAACTTCTAGACTAGGATATTGTAAGACATGTACAGTTTCAGCTGTTTCACTGTCAATCATTGAAACCATACCTTCTGCCACTTGTTGTGCAGCTTCTAAATACTTCTGGTTACCTGGTTTTATTTTTAGATACTCACAAATCGCAAAAACAAATGCCGCATTTTGACCTAGTTTAATTTCATTAATATTTTTGGTGTCATCAAATATATGTGCGACTTCTCCTTGCTTGTATAAGTAATTGTCGATTAAGTAATCAATCGCTTTTTCAGCAATAGTGATATCTTTGTTTAAGTAATGTAATCCTTCCATTAGCGCATAAGTTGAAGAAGCATGTCTCAAATTATTATAGAAACTGATTTTCTTATCGAAGTGTGGAAAATAACCATAGATAAATTGACCGCTTGGTTGTAATTCATTCGCAAGATAATCTGTCGAAGTTTCCAACATTTTATCAATTTCTTGTGACAAATCTTCAACATGACGTAATCCTTTTTCACGACCCTCTGCGGCTAGTTCATAAACCTCATGATTTTCAATAAAGTAACCCTTTGTATAAAACTTTTTAATCGGCTTACCCATATAATCTTGATGTCTATAGAACTGTTTATGTTTTGTATATTTCTTCAAATAGTTATTGATATTATCCTCAGATAAGAAGAAAGACTTTTTATCTTTAGTCGGTCTGACAAAGGCATTAATATTAATTTCTTCTGCCATGAAAGTTAAATTCCAATTCTTATCATAAGCAATTCCGTAATCAATATAGTTTCGACGTGTCTCTTCTAAATCTCTTTTAACATCTTCAAAGACAACTTCTTTCGTACGATAAACAAAATCAATTTTAACCCACTTAGGATACTTACCAGCTTTCTTTTTAAACTGTTCATATTGTTTCGTAATATCTCTTTTAAGATTACGTGACTGCTTAATCAATTTTACAGAAGCTTTCATATTGGGATCACCTAAACTAACAAACACATAATCTTTACCTAATAGCTGTTGATCTGCTTTTTGTAAAATTTGTTCAATCTCGTTGTTAATTGTCATGTCCAAACCCCTTCTCATTCAGTATGTATAAATGGGCCGGAACAAAGTCCAGCCCACTATTTAAATAGAATTATTGTTCTTTATTTTTCTTACGGCGTCCGAATAATAATGCAGAACCTAGTGCTGCGAATAAGCCACCGAATAATGTAGCTTCTTTATTATTATTCTCTTCACCTGTGTCAGGTAATTCTTTATCGCCATGACCTTCAGCTTGTGCTGGTTGTTCACCATTTGAACCTTGTGTAGTACCTTGTTCTGGAGTGCCAGGGTGTCCTGGTTCATCTGGATTACCTGGTTCATTTGGTTCAACAGGGTAATCTGAATCTGCGTCTGCATCAGCATCTGCGTCTGCGTCTGAATCTGCGTCTGCATCAGCATCTGCGTCGGCATCTGCGTCAGCATCGGCGTCGGCATCGGCATCGGCATCTGCGTCGGCGTCGGCGTCAGCATCTGCATCAGCATCTGCGTCGGCATCGGCATCTGCGTCTGCGTCGGCATCGGCATCGGCGTCTGCGTCTGCATCTGCATCAGCGTCGGCATCGGCATCGGCATCTGCGTCGGCATCTGCATCCGCGTCGGCATCAGCGTCTGCATCTGCATCCGCGTCAGCATCTGCATCCGCGTCGGCATCGGCATCGGCATCTGCGTCGGCATCAGCATCGGCATCTGCGTCTGCGTCTGCGTCTGCGTCTGCATCTGCATCTGCGTCTGCGTCGGCATCGGCGTCTGCGTCTGAATCTGCGTCTGCGTCGGCATCGGCATCGGCATCAGCATCGGCGTCGGCGTCTGCATCTGCATCTGCATCGGCGTCAGCATCGGCGTCTGCGTCGGCATCGGCATCGGCATCTGCGTCTGCGTCTGCATCGGCATCTGCGTCTGCGTCAGCGTCGGCATCGGCGTCGGCGTCTGCATCGGCATCTGCGTCAGCATCGGCATCTGCATCAGCGTCTGCGTCTGCATCAGCGTCTGCATCTGCGTCCGCGTCAGCATCGGCATCTGCGTCAGCGTCTGCATCGGCATCGGCATCTGCGTCGGCATCTGCGTCCGCGTCAGCATCGGCGTCTGTATCGTCACCGTCTGCTTCACCAGAACCACTATTATAAACGTTGTAGTTATCCCATGTGTAGTAAGTATGACCTTGGCCATCATTTGTCGCATCTGAAATCATTTCTGATCTTGTTTTGATTTGTTCACGTGAACCGTCTTGAGCCACGCTATCTAAAACAATAATATAGCGACTTCCGTTTGAAGTTAAGTCTTGGAAATCTAGTGATAGAACTTCTCCACCATTTTCATCTACTGAATATTGTGGGTTGAAGTTGTAAATCGCATCTGGATTATTTGTAACGTCTACCAAGTTTGGATTGTTTTCATCTACGTAGAAACTTGGGTTCAGTTGTTCACCATTTCTCACTTCGTAAATCTTGAAGTTTGTCACATCTGGATTTAATTGTGCTGAACTTTGAGCTGGTGTGCCGTCAGCTGTATCTGGCCAATAATTGTATAAGTTCACTGTCGCATTATACGATTGTTTACCTTGTGGGTTTACATATACAATTTGTCTATATTCACCAGTGTTTCTATCAGTTGTAGTGATAAAGCTATCTACGTTTGATGGGTATGGTGAATCTGAAGTTCTGTAATTGATATCAATATCAGTACTGTATGTTTCACCAGCTACATTTGTTTGTACTGGGTATGTGCCGTCTGTTGGTGCAGCTTGTCTATCCGCATATAATGGGATTTCAAAATGACCTGTTACATTATCGTGATTATTAACATAATCAGAGAATGTGTATGTTAGTGAGTTTGAATCAGGATTAAATGCGCCTGTTGCAACTACTTCAGTACCATTCATCAAGTCAGGAATTTTAGAACTGCTTGGTGTACTGTTTCCGTAGTAGTTCAAGTACTCTGGGAATTGAACATTGAAGTAGTCTCCAGCTTGAACACTGTCAGCAATTGCTAAATCAGCTGACATATATGTTGATTCACTATCGTTCGCTTGAATTGAGTTTGGACCGATTTGAATATTTGAAGCTGTTACATCTCCATCAACATTGTTGCCAGTCGGTGCTGCTTGCGCTAGTGCAAATGTTTGTGCAGCTCCTTCTTGTGTAGGTTGTTCAGTTGAACGTGTTGCAGTTGTATTTGTTGGTGCTGCAAGTACTTCAGAACTATCTTTTTGATTTGAGTAATCTTGTACTGATTTATTCAAATCTGCTGGATCAGCTGTATTTGAAGTGTCACCTACTGTTGCTGCTGTAGTAGCGTTTGCATCAGATAATTGCGCTGCATTTGGATCATATGCTGGTTGTTCAGCATCTGATACTGGTGCTTGTGCAGTTGTTTGTGCATCTTGTTGTGGTTCAACAGATTGCGCTTGTTGTGTTGTTGTTTCATTTGTGCCTGTTGTTGGAGCTTCAACTGGCGCAACAGGTGTTGAAGCATTTAATGCATTTTCCTGTGTTGGTTGTGCATCTTGATCAGTTGTTTTCGGCTCAGTTGTAGTTGTGTTTGCTGTATTTGTATCTGTTGTTGTTTGAGCATCAGTTTTTGGTGCTTGTTCTTTAGCTGTTGTATTTTGTTCAGTCGCAGTTGTATCTGCAGTTGTTTCATTTGTTGGTGTTTTTGTTTCTGTAGTTGCTGGTGCATCTGCTTTTGGTGCAGTTGTTTCTGTCGACTGTTGGGTAGAATCAGTTGATGCTTGTTCCCCTGCTACAGTTTGCTCTGCTTTTGCATCAGTTGTATTTGTTGCTGATGTATCTTGAGCTGGTGTTTGATCTTGTGTAGCTGTTGTTTCAGTTGTCGTTGTGCTTTGTGTTTTTGTGTCAGTTGTCGGAGTTTGTTCTTGTGGTGTTGACTCTGTAGTTGTAGTGACGTTCGTTGTCTCACCGCTTGTAGTATTTTCTGCGGCTTGTGCGTCATTCGCATTCGCAAATAATGTTGCCCCTACAATAACTGAGGCAGCCCCTACAGTGATTTTACGAATTGAATAACGATTGCGTTTGTTGAAAAAGTCTTGATTATTCAAGAAATCCCTCCTACTTATTTTTGTAAGGCCTTACCCTATTATGTTACACAAGTGAGCAATAAATAAACAATTTTGCATTAATTTGACAATGTTTTTATTTTTCAGACACATTTTGTCCAAGTTTGATTAATCCCATGCAATTGGTTAGATTTATATTTATATAGAACTCATCTTTATTTATAAATTACCTACCGATTATTTTAAAACTAATATAGTTTTACCATAAATCACATTTTAATTCAAAATCCATTTTGAGAATAAAATAAAAAGTCCGAGGCTAACCTCAGACTTTTCTTGATAAATATGATTTTGCTTCATCTTCACTTTCAAATCCTGTGAAAATAATAACTTGCTTACCTTCTTTTAAAATGCCATGACGACCGTATTCACCAATGACTATTCCACCTTTATCATTCTCAAATAATTGGTTTTGTCCATATTTTAATAAGGCGAGTAAGTCATCTACACTGAACGTTTGACGCTCTTTCATTCTGAAACGTCCTGTTAAGTTAATCGCTACAGAATCAGACATTTTTAATTGTTTAACCAATTCTTGCACATGTTTTTTTCTTGCTTGATGCGTTGGATACAGTTCGTGTGCTAATTGATAGACTAACGATGGATATGGTGCGTCAGTCATGGCTTCTACTAGATCACCCCACGAAAGCTGCATACCTTCATAGTAAGTGTCATCGTTTGTGGGCCATTGTTTGAGAGTAACCGTATAATTTTGAACTTCTCGTTGTTTTGCATCTAGGTAGTAAATAATCGGTGTCAAACCTTCTATTGTGGCTGAACCATAACGATTAGATTGCGTTTCAATCTGATCAGTTTCTAAATTATAAATAAGATATGCGCGCCCTTGACTAGCAGCCGCTTCAAAATGCTTCTCTTCGTCCCCGCTTCTCTCATAATGCAGCAAAGCATTTTGAAGCTGACTTGCGACTTTGGAAAACTCTGTTTGAGTTACAGAAGACTTCATCAACACTAAAGCATCCTGATTAATCAAATAACATAAATCTTTCAACATTAAATCTTTATTGTGATACCACGTAATATGTTTACCTTTAACTTTATTCACTACTTTACGTAATGGTTGATCCATACATAAAATATAATCCGCTTCAGACTGTTCTAAGGCAGGCACTAATTCAGCATGCACGCGGTCAGTCTGCTCACCTAAATCACTGATTTGACCTAACGCAATAATTTTATGTCCTTTAAAGAATGGCGCTTGTGAATTAAACGCATCAATCGCATTCAACATTGCAGGCAAAGAAGCATTATGCGTATCATCAAGTACCGTAGCTTCTTCATGCAGACTTTTCACAGGTCTGAATTCTAAGACCTTCTTAAAAAGTTGAGTTTGCGCTAACTGTTTCAAGTGTTGCTTTACATCAACTTTCAAATGTTTCAACGTTAATAATACTGCCAAAGCATTCTCAACCATGCCCTTACTGACAGAAGGCACTTCAAATTGATAACCATCATTCGTTGTCACTTCTACTGCTTTTTTCACAGGTTTGATTTGTGTCGTATAAATGTCTGCCGAATTATCTTCAGTACTATAACGATATACATGTTTAGTATGAGTTGATGCAGCTTGTTTCAGCTCATTTTGATGGAGTGTGTCACCATTATAAATCGCGATACCGTCTTGATTTAATCCCGCAAAAATCCTTGATTTGAAAGCTACAATTTCTTCCGTTGAACCAATAGTGGATAGATGTGCAGAGCCGATTCCTGTGACAATCGCAATTTGTGGTTTCAATACTTCAGCCATATTTCCACGATTATTTAACGCATTTAAAGACGTTTCGAAAACCGCAATATCTGGATTAGATGCTAACTTGCACATATGCAAATAAATGGCACTACGTGTATTACTGTTCCCTCTATTTTGTTGGACTTTATAAGGTTGTAACGCCGCACTTAACATTAAGCGTGTCGAGCTTTTCCCCATGGATCCTGTTAACGCAATGACTGGATTATGATAATGTTTTCGAATATGTAAGGCTAATATTTTCATAGCTTTAATCGCATTTCTCACTACAATTTGTGGAATTTGATGTGCTAAATCTTCTACATAGGTTTCAGTAATAATCAAACCAATCTTTGAAACATCTTTTGGGATTTGCGCATTACCATCTTTCATCACTTTTGATTTCTTTAAATATTGTTTCCATGATGCTTCACTGATAGAGATGAATGCGGTTGATTCTGACTTAACATGCAGCATTTGATATTCAAAATCATCAATAGGATTTTGTTCCTTTCCTTGTGCATCAAGTAGTTCTGTATCTAAGATTTGTGCAATCGTTTCTAATGTATACATGATGACCTCCAAAAAGTAATAGTTTTGCATTGCTTCAACCTTATGGTTTATTGTATAGATAATCTTAACAATTTACAGGAGGCTTTCAGCAATGACCACAGAGAAAGATAAAAGTCTAGATGAGATTAATCAGGAAATAGAAGAAGAATTGAGAAACTATGATCCTGATAAAGAGGAAAAACCAAAGAGAAGTGTACTCTTTACCAAACCCAGACTCATCGTTCTATTAGTTGTTTTAGGACTTGCGCTGTACAGATTACTTCACTTCTTTTTCTAATTATCGGTAGGTGTAAATAATTAACGTTACTATATCATATTCAAAGTCCATGTGTGTCGTGCAACTGGAAGTCTGTGTATGTATTCCTTACTTCCAGCGTTGCCACATGTTTAATAGGTTGCCAATTTTTTAAGTTATATGCCACCTAATAAACATTTATATTACTGACGTTATTCTCACTTTAACTTTTCTAAATCTACTAAAAGTATGATACGCTCAATAAAACTTACCTCTTAATAAAGGATGGCGTCATTTATGAAAGTACTGTACCACGCAATGTCCATTTTAATTTTATCTGTCTTTTTATTCGGCTTATTCAGCCTGACCGATTTATTTTATACCCATCATCTCGCAAGTTTATTATTAAATGTGGATTTTGTGCCAGGCTTTTTTGATGTGAGCTTTGGGCTTAAATTCATCTTACATATTGTCTTTACCACAATGATATATGTCGTCTTTCAAGCCATCCGGGACTCTTACGTCTATCCAGCAGGTATTCTGATTATTATCGTATTATTCGCCGTTATCTATCCTTCACTTATTACTTGGTCTATTAACCCAATCTACCAATTTCACTGGATTGATTATATTGTTTGGATGATAGGTCACACTATCTTCATCTTCTTAGTCGTTTTCATTCTGCGCTTTGAGAAAAATTTATGGTATTAGAATCAATAATTTCATTTTAAATGAAAATAAGCCGCCTCTGTATGAGACGGCTTAAATATTGATTGAATTAGTATTTATATGGATCTTCTTCTCTTGTACGTTCATGTGAACGTTCTTGTGCGAATTCATTCGCTTTATCATAGTTATAGTAACCATCTTGAGTTAATGAAGCTGCTTTTGGTTTTCTGCTGAATAACATGATAGATGCGATAATCCAAAGAATCGCTGAAATCCAGTTACATAATAATGCCACGATACCTGCGATTAATAATAAGATAGCTGCTGCTTTTGCTTTCTTGCTAATAAAGATTCCGCCGACAATAGCTAAAATCACCGCAATTACATTAGCCACTAATACGAAAGTACCGAGTACTTGCATACCTGAAGCTACTTGTGAGATTTCTTCATACGTTAAGCTGGCATCACTTTGCTGCATACCTGCTACAAAGTCATCACTTTGCATTAATGGAACCATTAAAGCCACAAATAATACGATTAACGCACCGATTCCGACACCAATCCATGTTAAGACATGCTCACCTGTTCGTTTGATCATATAAAACCCTCCCCTATCTCTTTAGTATTGTTAAAAATTTTATAAGCTTACAATTATCATTAGTATACTAATACATGAGTTATACGTCCATAGTCTACTTAAAATCTTCAATATCTTTTACATTTTCAATAAATATAAATGTTTGTTTCTTAAAATTCTTTTTTAAATTACAGCACTTCACTGATTTAAAGTAACGTATCACTATGATTCATTAAACGGTTATATTCTTCTAAATATACTTTTTCAGCTTCAGAACCACGTGCTGCTGAATTCATCGCACGATGCCATAGTGGATAAATCGGTTGTGGCTGTGTTAAATCCGTAATCATTTGATGTTCTTCTTTTGTAAGTTTCAGATTATAAGATGCGATATTCTCTTTCAGTTGTGCTTGATTACGTGCAGCTAAGACAATTGAATCCACGTTTGGACGTTCTCTCAACCAAGCTAAAATCACTTGTGGCACTGTCGCATTGTGTGCGTGTGCTATTTCTTGTACAAGTTCAATTAAACGATAGAACAACTCATGATCTTTTACATAAGGCTCAGCCCATCCATCACCTTGACGGGTATTGGGTTCGCCTTTTTTATCACGGGTAATCTTACCTGTAAGTAATCCTTCACCTAAAGGCGACCAGATACTATTGCCGACACCTAATTCTGTACCTGCAGGCAACAATTCATATTCCGCTTCTCTTGATTCAGGCGTGTAATAGATTTGTTGCGCAATCGGCGGCGCCATATTATTTTCTACCGCCAGTGTATAGGTCTTGGCTAAATTCCAACCACTATAGTTAGATACGCCCCAATAACGAATTTTACCTTTACGAATTAAATCATTCATCGTTTGAATCGTTTCTTCTACAGGCACTTGTCCATCCCATGTATGAATATAATATAAATCAACATAATCTGTACCTAAACGTTTTAAAGAATGGTCAATCGAACGCTCTATATTCAAACGAGATGCACCGACATTATTTGCGATATCGTTGTATGGGAATCCTGTTTTGGTACTGATGACCATTTCATCTCTGTGATGTCTGATTGCTTTTCCTAACGCAATTTCTGCATCACCTTTAGCATAAAGGTTTGCTGTATCAAATTGGTTAATACCTTGCTCTAAAGCATAGTCTATAAAGTATGCCGCTTCTTTCTCTGTTACACCACCCGCATTTTCAAAACCATTCGTTGCGGAGAATGGAACAGAACCTAACGCATATTTCGAAACGACTAATCCTGAATTACCAAGTGTTGTATAATCCATAATCTGTCTCCTCCTTTAATACTTAATAATGTAATTCCCTTTAAAGAAGAATTTTAAATGCTATAAACTTAAAATCTATAATAAAATTAGGCAGTGTACGATAATTAAAAAAGAATTACGCTTAATATGTTTCACGTTCTATACGTGGGGTAACACATAACTGTACTTAATTTTTAAGGAGGAATTTGATTATGAACTTTGATGATATTAAGAAAAAAGGTCAAGATCACTTAAACGAACATAAAGATGAGTATATTGAAAAAGGTAAAGAATTCGCTAAAGATCAATTAGGCGGAGATAAGAAAGATAACAAAGACGATAAAAAAGAAGACAAGAAATAATAAACTGGATTAACAACCCTACTTTAACTATAGATAGACTGCTTTCAATAGAAAGTGGTCTATTTTTTATAAGCATGATAACTTTTACTTATGTTAAACATCAAGAATCATCATTATTATTAAAGTATATTGAGGCGTATAATGAGGTTATCTATCAAATTTCAGGGGTGAATGCCATGTCACAACACGCACATCGTCAGTTATTACTCGGGATGGCATCATTATTTATTGTAATGGCCATCGGTCGATTTGCCTATACACCTATCTTACCGTTTATGCAGCAAGCAGAACACATGGATGGTAAAGGGGCTGGCTTACTTGCGACGATTAATTATCTCGGTTATTTAATCGGTGCGATTATTCCGATGTTTTGGATTATTAAAAGTAAAGTCGTCGATGTGAAAATTTATTTAGTATTAAACGTGCTTTCTACAATTTTTATGGGGTTTACCTCAAATTTCATTTTATGGTCCATATTGCGTTTAATCGCAGGACTCACAAGCGGAACAGTCTTTGTCTTAGCCTCTAACGTCGTATTAGAAGCATTAAGACAAGCACATAAAGAAGGTATTTCAGGTTTACTCTATAGCGCTGTTGGTATCGGGCTCTTTTCAAGCAGTATTTTTGTCTTCTTCTACACAGACGTCAACTCATGGAAAATGACTTGGATTATCCTTGGGCTCTTTTCATTAGCGTTAAGTTTATTGGTTATTTTCTTTATGCGAGAAAACCCAGATATTAATGTTGAAGCGCATCATAAAGCGACTTCTAAGACACCCTTCCGTCTCAACAAAACATTTATGCGCTGGTTCTCTATTGCTTATTTCTGTGAAGGGGCAGGCTATATTATTACCGGAACTTTCTTAGTCGCAATCATTAAATCAATCCCTGCTTTCTCTGAATATGCAGCACTCAGTTGGATGTTTGTCGGCTTAGGGGCTATCCCTTCTACAGTAGTATGGTCAATGATTGCGGAGAAAATGGATTATAGTAAAGCAACTTATATGGCATTTGGTCTACAAATTATCAGTGTCGCTTTACCAGTGTTTTCACATCATATTGTCAGTTTAATTATCAGCTCACTAATCTTCGGTAGTACGTTCTTAGGTTTGACGACACTCTTCATGTCTAAAGGACAAATGTTGATGCTTCAGACTGGCGGTAAGTCTAACTTTATCGCTACATTAACTGTTATTTACAGTATCGGCCAAATGATTGCGCCGTTTGTGTCAGGCTATCTTATTGGAGATTCCGGCAATTATAATGCAGCATTGTTATTTGCGACAGCTATTTTAATTATCGGTCTTATCAGCAGCTGGATCAGTTACCGTGCATTAAATAAAGAAGCGATTCAATAAGTAAAGTTTTGTCTGGTTATCAAAAGGGAATGTAACTACTAACAAAGGAGGATGTTACAATGCCTTTTGTAAAACAAAGAATGAAAGAAGATTTAACTGAAGACCCACGTATTAGTGAAGACAGCTTCACAACAGACCAAGAACTTCAAAACAGAGCGTTTGAACGTTTAGGTAAAGACATCGTCATTATTGAAGTATTATCTATTATGAACATTGTCTTTGCGGTCTTTTCATTTTCATTACTTGGTCTATTATTACGAGAACGAAGCAAATAATCATTGAAACTTGAAAAACCTGTGCCATCACACGATAGCACAGGTTTTTAATTATGCATTGTTTATTTAATCAAATCTTCTAAGTCATGCGGATAGTTTGTGACAACTTCTGTTCCTTCTTTTTTCAAGATAACCGTATCAGAATGTCTGAAGCCGCCGACGCCTGGAATATAAATACCTGGTTCTACACAAAAGACCATGCCTTCTTTTAACTCTAGCTCATTATCAAAGCGCAATGAGGGTTCTTCATGTTGTCCAATACCTATACCATGACCTGTTCTATGACTGATATAGTCACCATAACCTTCCGCTTCAAGAATTGTTCTTGCGACTTGATCGACCGCATTTGCGGTTACACCCACTTCAATAAAGTCTAACGCAGCTTTATGCGCTTCAACCATCGCTTCAAATGCATGGCGCTGTTCATCAGTCGGCTCGCCAACAAAGAAAGTACGTTCACATTCTGCACGATATCCATTCAACTCTAATTGACGGCTATGTACAATCACATCACCTTGTTGAATTTGTTTCGTATTAGAGAATGTATGTGGCATTGTAGAACGTTTGATACCTGAAGGTGACATTACAAAAAATCCAAATTCCGCATCTGGATAGTTTTGAGAAATCGTGTCGAATAAATAACTGTTTCCAAAGTTATCGATATCCATTTCAGTCAAACCTGCTTTCGCATATTCAATCGTTTGCGCCACGGCTTGACTGACAATTTCTCCACTCTCTCTAATAGCTTGTTGTTCATCTTCATATTTATAAGTTCGTTGTTCTACTAATGCTTGACCGATATCTTTCACTTTAAAGTTATGACTCACAATATCTAAATAAAATTGTGTGGGTAAGAAGCCTGTTTCAATCCCAATCGTTGAGACATTTTGATATTTTTCTAATAAGTCATTAAAGACTGTTTGATAATGCGTCGGAACATCATCTGTGACTGGAATTTCAGTATACGTATAGATATCTTGAATACCCGTTTTATCTCTGAAATGCGCTTCTTCTAGTTTCGGCGCAATTACTTCAATGTTTTCCTGGGAAATAAATAAAATAATTGGACGCGAATAAATGACAGCTTTAAAGCCAGTAAAATACATTTGATTCTCAAAATTCATTACAATACTTAAATCGATGTCTTGTTGTTTCATCGTTTCTCTAAACGCATCAAGACGTTGTTTCAAGTTCACGTTGGTTGCCTCCTTTAGAAGTAAATAATGTCACAACTACTAACACAATAATCGCCAGCGGCACAGAAATTAACGCAGAGTTAATACCTGTACTTTGAACAAAACCAAGTTCCCAAATCAGTGTTGTTACTAAACCGACTGCCATTGAAGCAAGGCCTCCTGCTTTCGTGACTTTCGGATAAATAAACACTGCTAATAATGCCGGTGTAATTCCTGCACCGTATACGGTATAAGCGTACATTTGAACAGATAACACTGATGGGAAGTACATTGTTAATAAGAATGCGATCACACCTAAAATCGGTACAAGAATTCTTGTCATCAATAACATCTTATTTTCATGCTTATACTTAAAGTTATCCCCGAACAAGTCATAAATGACACTTGTCGCAGCAGATAATAAATATGAATTTCCTGTAGTAGTGATAAACGCAGTAAGTGCTGCAATGAGCACACCGCCAATCACAATCGGCAATTGACTCGTTAACGCAATCAAAGCCATTCCTGGTTCAATTTTTGGGAAAATCGAACGAGAAATAAATGCTAGCAATGAAATAAGTGGTGTCACGATTAATAAACCGACAATCCACCCAATCGTACCGATACGTGTCACTTTATTATCACGAGATGACGCCAGTCGTTGATAAATATTCTGATCACCTAACAGTAAGAACAACATTGGAATATAGAAACCTAAAATTTGAACAAAAGTTAATGTTCCCATTGGTTTCAAATGTGTTTTCGGTACATTCGACAAAATAGTATCCCAGCCGCCACCGACCGCAATTGCGACAGGTACTGCGATAATCAACGCAATTGTAATTAAGAATGCACTTAACGCATCTGTTGGTGCGACTGACATCAAACCGCCCATAGTCGCAAGTAAAATAATAATCACTGCCGCAATAATAGTACCGAGTTCTACTGAAATATCTGTTGAAACATGTAATACATAGCCAAGTCCTTGATATTGATACGAGACAATCCCTACAAACGCTAAAATGATAATGACTGCCGCAAAGTAACTTGCGACCTTTCCATATTTCATCTCTAATATCTCAGCTACAGTATATTTTCCATAGTTTCTGACTTTCGAACTAATAATAAAAATTGTCCCTATTCCGATAATACTCGGAATCGCATAACCGACTGCCGGCCATAATCCAAAACTATAAGCCAGCGAGTTTTGACCGCCTGTGACAGAACCACTACCGACCCATGTCGCAAGTAATGTCCCCATTAATACGACTGGCCCGAGTGATTTACCTGCGAGAATAAAGTCCTCATTACTCTCTACTTTCTTTGAATACACAAAACCTAATGCAACCATCAATACCCCATAACCAATGACGAACCAAATTAAAATTGGTTCAGCAGAAAATCCCATAATATTCCCCCCTGTATATAAAAAACTAACCGTTTTTCAACGATTAGCTTAAGAATAAAGATTAATTTTAGCACAAAATTAAAACAATAGTAACAACAATCTAATTATTCTGATATTTTAAGGAAGAATACGTCTAAAAATACAATTTATAGTTTCGTAATTTTACAGATTTGTGCTGCTTGGGCGCATTCTAAGGTCTTTGTATATTCAACCGTTTCAACTTTTACATCTTCATGTAAGATAATATGATCTCCACGAATGACTTTCGCTTTAACACGGTTGACTTCTATACAATCCCCTTCAATAACCTCAGCAGTCAAGTATGCAGAATCTGACTGAGAAGTCATGACAGTTATAAACTTAAACTTCTTCTTTTCCCCATCATGTTTGCGTATGTGAATCACATTGCCCCCAATTTCGCGAACATAACTATCTTGTCGAACATGTACGTCAACAGTATCTGCATTCAACATTCCTTCGACTTTAACTTGACCATCGATTTTAAGTTCATCTACTTCGCAATTACCTTCTGTTTCAAGTACCCCGAGAAGTTTTAATCTTTTACCGTTTAAATGACCTTTGACATCAACAGTTCCTGTCACTTTAAGTAATTCAAATGTTAAATCTTCTTCTACTTCAACTTCACCGATAATAGAAGCTGTTGTTACATGTACATTTTTACGACCAGTAAAATTACCTATCAGTTTGATTTTGTTTACATTGACTTGGTCTGATGCGGTAATTTCACCCGTCATTTTAATGTTATTAACACTGGTTTCAAATGGAAATTGAACTTCTCCCAATAAAGTAATCGCGTCATATTCACTGTCTTCTAATTGCTTCTTACCCATGCCTTTGATGGACTGACTCATGATGTTTACACTTCTTTCTTAAATAGGTTTTGGATGTTAATTGTTTCTAAGACTCTTACACTATCATCGATTTTAATCGGCGTATTTTGTTCAATCAGCAAATAAAACGTGATTCCGAATTTACGACAGATATATAATTCTGCTTCTTTATCATTTTCACTATATTCTAGTAAAAACGCCTGTAAATCTTGTGCTTCTTCCATTGAGACAATACTGCGTGTTACTACTTCATCTAAAATAGTACCCACATAAACCGCTTGATCTTGCGGATATTGTTCTAACAAGACTTTACCGACTTCGCGATAAAAGAAACCTGCCCATGACTGAATCAAGGTGTCATTATCTTTGTATTCTATTTCTGGTTCATAACCGTCATCTGCGAACATTTTGACCATATCATCTAAGACATAGTCATGTTTATAACGTTGAATATCTTCGATTCTTTTAATGACTTTGGCTTTAGGTAAGAACGTTTCTTGACCTGTAAAAGTAGATTTACGAATGAACCATTCATCTGGAATTAAGTGTTTACGTTTCCAACGATACAATTGGCCGTAAGTAATGCCACATTCTGTTAATAAGTCTTTTTTGCTGATTAATTGTTCTTTCATAATTATCCTCCTAATCATAATGTAACATAACACTGTTACATGTACGAGTGTTTTCGCTATTTTCCCATAAAAAATAACCTGACCTAGACGGATGCATACGCAAACTGGCTGGATCAGGTTCCTCTTTAGCTATCTATTGTTTCCTTCTACCTTTAAATATCTCGAGTATGATTAATACGATGCATACCACCATAACTATCGTGATGAGTACAGCCACGATATAGTTTAGTCCTATGGTTGATGCGACTATCATTTCAATCAATGCTAACAAGCACATTAACGCAATCAGCAGCGATATTTTCACCAAGTTCATCGTTTCACCCCATCTATTTCTCTTAGGTATTTGCTTCTATTATGCCCGATAACGCGATTATCCTCAAAGCAAAAACTTAAGGTTTGCGTGTTTTGTCAAAAGTTGGGGTAAATTTATACAAAAAAACATAAAACTTTCTTTATGTTAAAGGAACGGTTATGATATAAGCATAAAAAGTATACTAGATAAATAGGAGGGATAGTATGACGCTGATTACAGGACATCATCATATCTCAATGTACACAAAAGATGCGCGTGAAAATAAACAATTTTATACAGAAGTCTTAGGTTTACGCCTAATTGAAAAATCTGTGAACCAAGATAATCCATCGATGTACCACTTATTCTATGGGGATGAAACAGGTGCACCAGGTACTTTGTTAACTTTCTTTGAAATGAAAATGTTAGGAAAACATCATTCAGGTACCAATAGTATTGAACGATTAGTATTACTCGTACCTAATGAAGCAGCATTAGGTTATTTCAAAGAACGTCTGAACGAGAATCAAGTTGAAACAGAAGCTATCACATACCTTAGACAACAAGCATTAGCTTTCGAAGATCCTGATGGCTTAAAACTAATACTTATGGTCAATGGTAACAACGCAGTTCCTAGCGCTTGGCATGCGAATCCTTATACAGATGTGCCTCAAGAAGTTCAAATTTTAGGAATGGGACCTGTAGAATTACATTTACGCAATTTACAACCTACTATTGACTTTCTAACCAACACATTAGGTTATCACGCACACTTTGGCGATGATAATGTCTATACATTAAATCCTAATGGACGTTATACAGACTTTGTCTTAGTTGAAGAACAAGGTCAAAGTGTAAAACCTGGACGTGGTTATGTACATCATATTGCAGTGAGTGTACCAACTGATGAAGCTTTAGAAACATTATTAGATAAATTAGAACAATTGCCTGGCAGTACTTCAGGTATTATTGACCGTTATTTCTTTAAATCTATCTACTATCGTAACAACAAAATTTTATATGAATTCGCAACAGAAGCACCTGGTTTTACGGTCGACACAGATGTTAAAGATCTAAGCAGCAAACTCGCATTACCTGACTTCTTAGAACACAAACGTGAACAAATCGAAAACCAATTAGAAGAAATTTAAGTTAGAAAATCTAAAGATTATATGTAATATTCGCCAACTGGAATCAAGATAAAACTGCATTAAAATGAAGCGCTGGGACGTCATATCTCAGCGCTTCTTTACACTTACCTCAAACACACTAACCCTTGTCATTACAAGGGTTTTAAGACATACCTAAGACTAACCTTTTAGTAAGACGTCATGATACTCCGGTGTCTCTTCTAATACTTGTTTAGCGAATGGGCAAGTGGCTAAAATTTTAATATCATTTTCTCGTGCATAATTCACACCCGCTTCAACTAACTGCTTCGCAATACCTTGTCCACGTAAACTTTCATCTACACCTGTATGCGTAATCGTCATCACATCGTCGTTCATTGTATAATCCATTTCTGCATCTGGTTTCGTTTCATCACCAACATAAAATTTATTGTTGCCATGTTTAATCTCTGCCATGTATCTCACCTCATTTAAAGTTCTATATATAGTTATTATACCCGTTTGTGTGAAAAACAAATGTAGTGAAGCTCTACAAGGTGATAGCAGCCTTAAATAAAACTGGAACTAACTCTAATTCTTTTAGCTTTGATTTTTCGAATGGACTAATGACAGGCTCATCTTGATAAATACCAGTTACCACATAGACCCAATAATTTTCATGCTTTTCCATAGTTTCTAGTTCGTTTCTGGTTAAATAAAAATCCGCATTATTTATGCTTGTAGTTGTCTTAACTTCTATATAACGAGGATCTCCATTCTCTTCAAAAGACATGATATCATAACCCTCACCATCATTATCTTTTGAAACATGCTCAATACTCTCTCTGTGTTGACTGTTTTTCAATCTGTCCTTTTCATATTGCATCACTTTTCTTTCGCCGGTTTCACCTATTAAAGAACGCCTCTGATTAATACTGTCATAATCTGGTTTATACGGCGTATCGTTCTTACCTGTACTTATTGGACTTCGATTTTGTATTTGTGGATTTTCATTCACCTTATAACTAGATTTCAAATGTTCTAAACATTTTTCTTGCACACCTTCATTTATGATTCCACCATCTATCCAGACATTATTACTATTATCTTTTTCTTTCCTAGGTTTACCAAAATAATAATACAGAAACTTTGTAAATACTGCAGGAGACATTTTATCGAGTAATTCATATGAACTTTTCCATTTCAGTAGCGCATCTTGCTTTTGACCTAGACCTTTCATATTTTCAATGGAAATACTGTTTTTCTTTAAATAATAATCGTATAAAAACTCAGAAAACATTGGAAGAAACCTATTCGGATAAAATAAGTATAATGATTTATATTTCAGTGTTGTTGAGCCAGGTTCTTTTTCTATTTCTTCAAAGCTCATATGGTCTCCATGATTTCTAAGTTTTAATAATAAATCTTTCACCAGTTCAATAGGTTCGTAGCCAGATTGTTCAAACCATTTAGTCCACTTCAATTTATTTTCCTTTTTACTGAACCAAACACCATGTTTAGTTACCGCTCCGCCTTTAATTGATCCTATACTATGCAGTTTATACTCCAGCCAATAGCTATAAGCATTATAATTATCTTTTCCCAATACATAATCTTCATAAGTTAAACGCTCTAATTTTTCTTTCGTAAACTCTTTATTAAAGACTTCAATCATCTGCTGTTTTTGTTTAAGATCTTCATGATCTTCCATAAGGAACTTTGCGATATAACTATCAATATTCATACAATTGCTCCTTTGTTTAGAATTTTGGTGTTCATAGTTATATTAGCCATCCATATCGTTCATAACCATTAATCGAAATTAAGTTCACAAACAAACTTATTGCATATTTACAATGATTTGTTAAGCTATTACAGTGGAAAATAATGCTTATCGGTAAAAAAATAGGTCTAATGCATCATTTAGGTTTTAGCTTTTTCCTTTATAATGAGAAATAGATAGAAAGATTGAGGAGTATCATAATATGGATTATAGAGTATTGTTATATTATAAATATGTCACTATAGATGACCCAGAAACTTATGCGGCAGAACACTTAGAGTTCTGTAAAGCACACAATTTAAAAGGCCGTATTTTAGTCTCTACTGAAGGGATTAATGGTACGTTATCAGGAACAAAAGAAGACACAGACGCTTATATTGCACATATGCGTGCAGATGAACGCTTCAAAGATATCACATTCAAGATTGATGAAGCAGAAGGTCATGCATTTAAGAAAATGCATGTACGTCCAAGACATGAAATCGTGGCACTTGATTTAGAACATGATATCGACCCACGTGAGACAACAGGTAAATATTTATCACCTAAAGAATTCAGAGAAGCTTTAGATGATGAAGACACTATCGTCTTAGACGCACGTAATGACTATGAGTTTGATTTAGGTCATTTCCGTGGCGCAGTTCGTCCAAACATTACACGCTTCCGTGATTTACCACAATGGATCAGAGACAATAAAGATATGTTCATGGATAAGAAAATTGTCACTTATTGTACCGGCGGTATCCGTTGTGAAAAATTCTCAGGCTTCTTACTTAAAGAAGGCTTTGAAGATGTTGCACAATTAGAAGGCGGTATCGCAACGTACGGTAAAGACCCTGAAACACAAGGTGAATTATGGGACGGTAAAATGTACGTCTTCGATGAACGTATCAGTGTAGACGTTAACCAAGTAGAAAAAACAGTGATTGGCAAAGAATGGTTCGATGGTACACCATGCGAACGTTATATCAACTGCAGTAACCCTGAATGTAATAAACAAATCTTAGTTTCAGAAGAAAACGAACACCGTTATTTAGGTGCTTGCTGTAAAGAATGTGCAGAGCACGAACGTAATCGCTATGTAGCGAAACACAATCTCAGTGATGAGGAAAAAGAACGCCGTTTAGAAAACTTTAAAGAAACTGTCCACCAATAATTATTCAAAACACGATGGGTATTCAGTACCCATCTTTTTTTATGTCTATATTTAAATTGTGTCATAATATAGATGAAAATAAAAAGCACCGTGCTGGTACACGATGCTTTAGAGACCGTTTCAAAGACGGTGACACATTGAAGGTTAAAAAATAAACCATCTGACTTGTCAAAGTTTGTAGATGGTTTATTTTTTTATTAGAAATGTACAAAAAGATAAATATTACCATAACACTCGTATTTCTTTCTTATCCTTCAACCTAAACAAAATTGCGGTATATGTAACTAAACACATTATTTGAATGGAAAAGAAATAAGACAGTAAGGTTTGTTTAAAATCTTCTGTTAATGCATAAGTAAGTAAACGATTCATGATAATTATGATACTAAATAACAATAATACATAACCATTCATCACACGTTCTTTTTGGTAGGGAACTGTCTCTTTATACTGTGCGCCATTTTAAGTCACCTTCCTTACGTTCATCACTCTACCATAAGGTAACGCAATGGCGTTTAAAATTTCCTAAATGTATATAAATATTGCTTAAGTGTCTAAAGTGAATACATTATTTTAGTACAACTTAAAAACCCGCACCCTTCGAAGAGTACGGGTTGAACTAATCTATTTAAGACACCTTGTTAGACTGCCGCATCTCGCTGTGACACGACTGGATGATCTAACTCAAATTTCACACCTGCTGTCACTTTCTTGTATTGATAAATGAAATAAGCAATCCAAATTAATGTTAATACAGCACCTAAATAATAGCTAAGTGTTAAATTTAAACCGAAACCAATTTTCTGACTTAAGATATAGACAAAGATATTCCAAGTCATGAATGTCGCAGGTACAGCTGCTACCCAGAAGTTCTTCTTAGCTAGCAATAGATACATTGCGCCGACCCATAATGCAACCACTGCTGTTGTTTGGTTTGCCCATGAGAAGTAGCGCCATAGAATTGTGAAATCAATTTGTGTTAAGCCGAAACTGATAATAAACAGCGGTGCTGCAACGATAATACGTTTAACTAGAGAACGTTGATTGACATTCAAGTAATCCGCAATAATCATACGTGCACTTCTAAATGATGTATCACCACTTGTGATAGGCAAGACAATCACACCTAACACCGCAATTGTACCTAAAACAGAACCAAGCAATAAGTGAGATGCCTCACTCACAACAAGTGCTGCTTCCCCTTTCGCAAGCACTCCTTGCAAGCCTTGATAACCATTAAATAAACTCATACCTGCTGCTGCCCAGATCATCGCGATAACTCCTTCTGCAACCATCATGCCATAGAAGATAAAGCGGCCATTCTTTTCATTGTTCGCAGTACGTGAAATAATCGGTGTTTGTGTCGCATGGAAACCTGATAATGCGCCACATGTAATCGTAAAGAATAACAGCGGGAAAATCGGTGCGCCATCAGGGTGCATATTTTTTAAACTTAACTCTGGAATCGGTGCACCTGTTTGAATTAAACGAAAGCCCATTGCGACCGCACTGATTAACAATAACGCTCCAAAGACTGGATAAACACGTCCAATAATTTTATCAATCGGCAAAATCGTTGAAAGAATGTAGTAAACAAAAATAACAAAGATAATAATACCTAACGCAATACGACCGTCCATCATGTTATGAAGCAATAACGCTGGACTCGTCACAAATACTGTCCCCGTAAGCAGTAACAATAAAATCGAGAAGATATTAACGAAGTGCTTCATGACCTTCCCTAAGAATTTACTCGCAAGTTCAGGCAGATGTGCCCCTTTGTTTCGAATAGAAATCATACCTGTTAAATAATCATGAACGGCTCCTGCGAAAATACATCCTAAAACAATCCATAAAAATGCGACCGGTCCATACAATGCTCCCATAATTGGTCCGAAGATTGGACCTACTCCAGCAATATTCAGTAATTGAATTAACGAGTTAGACGATGTCTTCATCGGCACAAAATCTACATTATCTCTTTGATGATGTGCTGGTGTCGGTCTTCCTGTTTTCGGTCCAAACATCTTATCAATGTACTTACCATAAGTGAAATAACCAATAACTAGTAAAATGATTGAAACAATAAACGTAATCATTTCACAATCCCCCTTTTTCTATCTCTCTCCCTGTAGTTCAGATGTGACAACTTTATGAAAGCGTTTTCTTAATTGAACCACATTTCTTTATTTGTCACAAGATTGTGAAATGTTTAGCTAGAAATAGTTGTTACACACTGTTTATTATTGTGTTTATAATAAATTTATGTTATAAAATAATCGTGCTCGTACACGACTCTTTGAGACCGTTTCAAAGACGGT